>JAQBTG010000007.1 GCA_027624955.1 Pseudomonadota bacterium | reverse complement strand
ACGGCATTTCAACAGCTTAATCTACGCTCACCGACCCTATCACGACACGCCGTGAATAATCCGGGCTAAGGAGAGAATGATCATGGAACTTAAGCTGCCGACCAAAATTAAGAGAATGACGCTTGCCAACAGCGCTGTGCTGATTGCCGGGCTGTTGGTACTGGGCGCCTGTTCGGGCTTCGGCCTACAGAACGCGCGCAGTGTACAGCCCACCGGCGGTGCTTTCGAAACCGCGCTTCATAGCGAGTACATGGTGCAGGCCGAGGGCGAATATTCAGAATTCGACTATGAACGTTCGGACATTTTCGCCGAGCGTGCTGTTGCATCGGCTAGCGGCAATGCCCCGGACCCCCTCACATTGGATAACTGGGATATTCCTGAAGCCAACATGGACGAGCTGAGCAAGGCGCGTGATCGCCTCGTGTCAGCCCTCGACGCATCCGGCCGCACAAAGGCGCCGGGCAGTGCCGCACATGCTCAGGTCATGTTCGATTGCTGGGTGGAAGAACAGCATGAAAATATTCAGCCCGAGGATATCGCAGCTTGCCGCAACGGTTATTATGGCGCCATCGTGGCGGTTGAGGGCGCGCTGCGCGTAGCCCCAGAGCCGATGGCGGCTGAAGAACCGATGCCCGAGCCGATGCCGGCGCCTGAGGTCGAGATGCCGTCCACGCACTACGTAATCTACTTCGATTTCGATAGCGCAGAGATTAGCAAGGACGCGACCGGCACCCTCGGCGACGCGGTCGCGGCGACCCGGCAAATGAAGTACAATAATGTTACCGTCATGGCGCATACCGACCGTGCCGGCGACATGGGGTACAATCAGGACCTCGCGCAGGAGCGGGCACTTGCCGCCATCGACACAATGCGGCGGTTCGGCGGTGTCAATCTGAACATCAATATCAAGAACTTTGGCGAGAACCAGCCGGCGGCCAAAACCGTCGATGGCGTCAAGGAAGGCAGAAACCGCCGCGTCGAAATATTCCTCGAATAGCCGGGAACGCGACGAACGAAATGAACGGGGTCGGCCTAGTGCCGGCCCCGTTTTTTTGTGCCCACAGATGGGTACGGGCCGGCAATCGGAAGCCCTCCCCGGCATCGCCGCCCATCGAATAAGCTTCACGCTGCCCATCGGCCGATGATACGGTTTTGGCGAATTCGGATAGCAGTTGGAGATTAGCCGCCTGACTTGAGCAACTGACCAAACATTGGGCAACTGACCAAACGAAATACACCGCGCGCGACTTTGGAGGAACAAGCCGATGAAGTTCGAATGGAAAAAAGGGACTCCGGTCCTGTGGGAGGAGTTTACCTGGGAAGAAGTCGAAGAATATGTCGAGCGCTGCAACATGGTGATTATACCAGTTGGCGCGATCGAACAGCATGGTCCTCATCTTCCCCTGTCGACAGATACGGCACAGGCCATGGAGATTTCAAAGCGCGTATCCGCCAATACGGGCGTTCCTATGATCCCGCCCATCTCAGTCGGAATTTCTCAGAGTCACGGCAATTTTCCAGGCACCCTGTGGCTGCGCGCCGATACGATGATTCGGGTTCTCTACGACTTGTCCACGGCGCTCTACGAGACCGGAATCCGGAAGTTCTTTTTCATCAGTGGGCACATGTACAACGACTGGGGAATCAAGAGCCTCCGCGATCACTTCCGCTGTGACTATGACGATGTTCAGATCACGACGGTCAACTATTGGCTCACCGCCGAAACCCGCTTCGCCGAAGACTGTCCTGAGAACAAACATATCCACGGAAACTTTGGCGAGACAGCGCAGATGCTGGCAATCCGCCCCGATCTTGTAAAGATGGACCGTGCAGAGGACGTGCCGGATTTTTTTACTCTGTTCGACTATCGTTTTGATCAGGTGTCGCCGAACGGCATTATCGGCGGAAACGCGACAGGTGCGACGGCTGAAGACGGCAGGATAATGCTGGACGCGTTCGAGGCGAGTATCACCGAAATGGTGCTCAAAGGATTGGCAGAAAAAATGCCGATCCCCGGGGGCTACCAGCGTAAAAACAAAGACCTTCAAGTGAAGAAAAGGCGGAGTTGGAGTAGCTAACCAAGGCACCAACCGAGGGGAGAAGAACATGGCGAAAGTTCAGACTGTTGGCGTACACAAGATCCCGATGTCATCGCCGAGCGATGTCTCGGGCGTCGATGCATTGATCGACAGTGGAGAAATCAAGCCGGAAAACATCGTCGCCATCGTGGCCAAGACTGAGGGCAACGGATTGGTCAATGATTTCAGCCGGGGCCTCACGGAGCTCTCGCTCAAGATCATGTTGTCGGAGCGCATGGGTATATCCAGAGACGACGTCGCCGACCAGATTTCGATGGTGATGTCTGGCGGCTGCCCGGGCCTGATGAGCCCGCACTACACGATTTTTACTAGCGAATGGGGAGACGGCGAGGAACATCTCGACAAGCGGCTGGTTGTCGGCGTCGCCTATACACGTGAGCTGTTGCCGGAAGAGATCGGCCGGATGGGCCAGATCGAAGAAGTCGCCAAAGCCGTTCGGGACGCGACCAAGAGCGCCGGTATTACCGATCCGGCCGATATACATTTCGTCCAGGTGAAGAACCCGCTGCTGACCAAACCCCGGATCGCCGACGCCAAGGCGCGCGGGCAAACGGTGGTGACGGAGGAAACCGGTGTCACCTATCACGGCTCGATGTGTTACGCGAACGACGCATCGGCCCTCGGCGTTGGGCTTGGAACCGGCGAAATTGCGCGCGACAAACTCAATGACGACATGGTGCGGAAAGATTTCTCGCTCTATTCGAATGTCTCGTCAACATCGTCGGGCGGTGAAAAAACCCGCGCCGAAGTCGTCGTTATGGGCAACTCGACCAAATCGGCCAGCCCGTTCAGAATCGGACACAGCATCATGAAAGACCTCATTGATGCGAACGGCGTCAAAGAGGCGTTGCGCAGCGCCGGGCTCGATTTCGCGTGCTGTCCTTCGGATTCGGATCTCAAGAAAGTGGTGAACGTGCTCGCCAAAGCCGTCGTGCCCAGCCACGGGCAACTGCGCGGACGGCGCTTCGCCATGCATGATGATTCTGATATCAGTACCAAGCCGGCCCGCGCCGTCGGCAATGCTGTGATTGCTTCGGTTATCGGCGACACCATGAATTATGTTTCGGGTGGCGAGGTCGATTCCCATTCCGGCCCACCCGATGGCAACCCGGTTGCCGCCATTATCCATGTCTGAATCAGGGAAACGCTCCATGTCATTTGAACTGTTCGTCAACGGCACTTTGATGCGCGGCCTCAAGCTGCATGACAACCTCGCCGGCGCGGAGTTTCTTGGGGAAGCGGTCACAGAGCCCGTCTACCGCATGTATTCGATCGGCGATGTGCATCCCGGCATGTTCGAAGTTGCTGAGGGCGGCGTTGCCGTAAAGGGCGAAGTTTATTTGGTGCCGGACGATGTGTGGGCCGCGATCGAGGCCGGCGAGCCGCCCAATCTCTATCGTGGCGAGATCAAACTCGCCGACGGCCGGCGACCGTTGGGCATTCTCTTTCCGCAAGCGTTGGCCGAAGGCCATCACCGCGACATATCAGAGTTTGGTGACTGGCGGGCTTATATGGCCAAAGCAGGCGGCACAACCGACAGCGGCTAGCGGCCGCGCAACGACATAAAATTCACCAACACCAAGCTAGCGCCGATCAACACCAGCGCCGCCCAGATCCACACGCTGTGCGCGTCGCTAAATAGCCAGATGCCGAGGCCCATGCCGGTCAAGGTGGCAACATAGTTCACCATCGAGAAGAACACCGGGCCGGCGCGCTTGATCAATTCAAAGATCAGATAGAAGGAAAGCGCATTGTTGGCCATCGCCGCAACGGTTGCCCAATGTCCGTCACCAAAATCACCTTCAAACGCCCACCATTCTCCGGTTACCGCCATCACGGCCAGCATCGAGACCGACGCCACAAACATCAAACCGCCGGCGAACTGTACTGAATCGCCGTCGGGCGGGCGCAGCAACGCGACAGAGATGGCGTTCAGCGCATAACAGAGCGGCGCGGCAAAGCCGAGCACCACCCACCCGACCATCTCCCTCGAAGGCAAGCTCGTCGCCGGCAGAAGAACGAAGAGAACGCCGGCCAAGCCCAGGAGGATGCCGAAAAACCGAATGAGCCGGAAACTATCGAGGCGAAATACCAGAGCAAGCGCATAAATCGACACCGGAACAAGTGACAGACCGAGGCTGAGAATTCCACTCGGCACCTTGGACGCGACGAAGGCGAAAATTAGATAGGGAATGGTCAGGTTGAGCGTACTGGCGACGATATAGACACGCCAATGCGGCCAACTCATGGGCGGCAAACCGCTCGTCGTAAGCGCCAAAATCAAGAGGATGGCGCAGCCGCCAAGCGATTGCCAAAACACATAAGGAATAAACGGCACGCCATTGTCCGTGGCGACACGGTTTAACACCAGCACCAGGGCCAGCGACAGCCCAAGGATGAACAGCATCAATATTGGGATGGCACCCGGGCTACGCCAGGCGGCCCGTGCCGCATCGGACTTGCTATCAGCCATGAAGAATATTCTGCCCTGTATGTTGGGCCGAAAAGTGGTGCGGTGTGCGATCCATAATCACCGTGTCTTACCCCGGTTCACCAGATACAGGCCGGCCAGCACAAAGGCGATCGCCAACCATACCCACATGGTATGGCGCTCACCGAAAACGACAATGCCAAGCGCCACGCCGATCAGCATTGAGATATAATTGACGCCGCCAAAAAACACCGGGCCAGCCAAACGGATCACTTCGAAGATCAACACCAGAATCACCGCATTGTTGACCATGGCCGCAAGTACCATCCAGTGACCTATGCCGAATTCGCCGCCAAACGCCCACCATTGGCCGCTCGCCGCCATGATCACCAGCATGATGACGGTCGCTGCGATGAGCAGACCGCTGGCGAGAGAAAGCGATGGCGTCGCCGGCGGGCGCATCAGCGGCACAAGAACCGCACGGAGCGCAAAACTGAGCGTCGCCACCAGGCTAAGCGCCAACCATCCCGCCATGCCGGGCTCTGGCAGGCTGGCCTTGGGCACGAGAATCAACAAAACGCCGACAAGGCCGATACAGATACCGCCGAAGCGCATCAAGCCGAAGCGCTCTAGCCGGAAGGCGAGCGCCATCAAATAAATCGCGCCTGGCACCAGGGCAAGGCCGATGGGCAACAGGCTGGCGGGCAGCTTGGGCGCTACGTAAGACAGCACCAGATAAGGTATCGCCACATTGAGGAGCGCCATCACCACATAGATGCGCAAATGCGCGCCCGTCACGGCAGGCAATTGGCGCAAGCCCGCCGCCCCGATGCAGAGAATCACCGCCGCGCCGGCCGACTGCCAAAACACATACGGGATAAAAGGGACACCGTTGGTCGTGGCGAGCCGATTCAAGATAAAGCTCACGCCAAAGCAAAAGCCGAGGATAAACAGATAGATCATCGGCAGGGCGCCGGAGCGTACAGGGCGCGCGGCGGAAATCGGCACTGGCTTAGAACTGTTCACATCTTGATCCGAAATAGCGGCGAAGGCGCCGCCGCACGACTGCCATTGTCGCGCCTCCACACGAATATTGATAGCCCGCCAATTGTCGGCGCCGGGCTTGGAGCAAATCCCCAGCAGTGCTAGAAAGGGGACGCTGCAATTGTCGATACGGAGAACAATCCATGAGCGAGCCAGCCGCCAACGCGGCGGACGTGAGGGACGCGAGCAAACCCCACAAATCTTCACGCCCGATTTTCCGGTGGGAAGACCCCTTCCTGCTGGAGGAGCAATTTAGCGAAGAAGAACGCCTGGTGCGCGACACGGCCCACGCCTACGCCCAGGAACAGCTCATGCCGCGCATTCTCGAAGCGAATCGGCATGAACATTTCGACCGTGAGATCATGAATGAGATGGGCGCGCTTGGCATGCTAGGCGCGACCATCGAGGGCTATGGCTGCGCCGGCGTGTCTTATGTGTGCTACGGCCTGATGGCGCGCGAAGTCGAACGCGTGGATTCCGGCTACCGCTCAGCCATGAGCGTACAGTCGAGCCTCGTGATGCATCCGATCAACGCCTATGGCAGCGAAGAGCAAAAACAAAAATACCTGCCCCGCCTGGCGACCGGCGAGTGGGTTGGCTGTTTCGGACTGACCGAGCCAGATCACGGCTCCGATCCGGGTTCGATGAGCACACGCGCTAAAAGCTGCGACGGTGGTTTTCTCTTATCAGGCGCGAAAAACTGGATCACCAATTCGCCGATTGCCGATGTTTTTGTCGTCTGGGCCAAGAACGATGACGGGGTCATACGCGGCTACATCCTCGACAAAGGCATGAAGGGGCTGGCCGCGCCCAAGATAGAAGGCAAATTTTCGCTGCGCGCCTCGATCACCGGGATGATCCAGATGGATCAGGTCTTCGTCCCGGCGGAAAACGAGTTACCCGGAGGTTCAGGCCTAGGTGGCCCGTTCGGCTGCCTCAACCGGGCGCGCTACGGCATCGCCTGGGGCGCGCTTGGTGCGGCCGAATTCTGCTGGCACGCGGCGCGGCAATACACGCTCGACCGCAAGCAGTTCGGCCGTCCATTGGCCGCCAACCAGCTCATTCAGAAAAAACTCGCTGACATGCAGACGGAGATATCCATCGGGCTGCAATCCTGCCTGAGAGCCGGACAATTGTTCGATCAGGGACGTCTTGCGCCGGAAACAATCTCTCTGATCAAACGCAATTCCTGCGGCAAAGCGATTGAGATCGCCCGCATAGCGCGCGACATGCACGGCGGCAACGGTGTCTCCGACGAGTATCACGTCATTCGCCACGTCATGAATTTGGAAGCGGTCAATACCTACGAGGGCACACATGATGTGCATGCCTTGATCCTGGGCCGGGCGCAGACGGGCTTGCAGGCATTTTTCTAGCGGAGGGGGCATGGCAAAAAATAGCCAGGTGAAAACGACGACCAAGAGGAAGAAAAATACCATTCTCCTCGGCGCTATCGCTGACGATATCGCTGGCGCAACCGATCTTTGCCAAATTTTGGTCGGCCAAGGTATGCGCACGGTTTAGGAAATGGGCGTGCCTGGTAAAAATCATTCGGCGCACGATGCGGACGCGGTGGTTATTGCCTTGGCCACACGTACGGGACCGGCAGAATCTGCGGTGCGGCAATCTCTCGCCGCACTGCGCTGGCTGCAAGGACGCGGCGCAAAACAGATTTTTTTCAAATACCGTTCAACTTTCTCGTCCACCAACCGCGGCAATATCGGACCCGTTGCGGATGCACTTCTGGACGCCATGGGCGAGGACTTCACTGTGGTTTGCCCGGCATTTCCCACCGCCGGACGCACTCTCTTCCAGGGCCATCTCTTTGTCGGAAATTTGTTGCTATCCGAATCCTTCATGCGCACCCATCCGATAACGCCCATGAAGCAGTCAAATTTGATCAAAGTGTTGAGCCGGCAAACCGAATATAAAGTCGGCCTCGTACCTCACGAGGTGGTAACCGTTGGCCAGGAAGCGATTAGAAATCACTTGAAACTGCTGCGTGACGCGGGCCACCGCTATGCGATCGTGGACGCAGTGTCCGACCGTAACCTAGTGGATACCGGCATCGCTTGCCGCGACATGAAACTGGTCACCGGCAGCTCTGGATCGGCGCTTGCTTTGCCAAAAAACTTCCGCCGGGCCGGGCTGTTGGGCCCCGATTCGGGGGCCGATATACTGCCTTCGTCAAAGGGGTATTCGGCGGTGGTGGCGGGCAGCTGCTCGCAGGCGACGCTGGCGCAAGTAAAATATATGAAAAATCACCACCCCTCGTTCTACGTCGACGGCATGAAGCTTGGCGGCAAACAGGATATCGCAAAGGAAGCGTTGGACTGGGCCAAGCCGAAGTTGGCGGACGGACCGGTACTGATATACTCAAGCGCTGAAGCGGACGTGATCAAGAAGGTGCAGCGCAAACATGGCGTTGTGAAATCCACTGCATTAATTGAGAAGTGCTTGGCAAGAATATCCCGAGATTTGGTCCGGGCCGGCGTCGGGCGATTGATTGTCGCTGGCGGCATCACGGCTTCCGAATCATTGAAGGCTCTCAAGGTCCAGTCACTTCGTATCGGCCACGAGATTAATCCCGGCGTGCCCTGGACCACGACATTCGACGATCCGCTGATCCATTTGGCGCTCAAGGCCGGTGATTTTGGTGAAGCGGATTTCTTTACGCGGGCATTTCGCCTCTTAAAATGACGAGCAAAAACATTCTGTTGGGCGCCGTGGCCGACGACATGACCGGCGCCACCGACCTCTGCAATACACTGGTCGCCGGCGGCATGCGCACGGTGCAGATGATCGGCGTGCCAAAGGCCGGTGATCATGTGCCGAACGCGGATGCGGTGGTAGTGGCATTAAAATCACGCAATACCCAACCTGTCAGGGCCGTGCGCGCTTCACTCGAAGCGCAGGATTGGCTCAAATCCGCCGGCGCCAAGCAGTTTTTCTTTAAATATTGCTCGACCTTCGATTCAACGCCGCGCGGTAATATCGGCCCGGTGGCGGACGGCATGCTGGAGCGCGCAAAGGGCGACATCACCATCGCCTGCCCGGCCTTTCCGACCAACGGACGCACCGTCTTTCACGGCCATCTCTTTGTCGGCGATGTGCTGCTGTCGGCCTCGGGTATGCGCAACCACCCACTTACGCCAATGCGGAACGCCAATCTGGTGGAAGTGCTGGCAGAACAGACACCCTATGGCGTCGGTCTGGTGCGCTGGGAAACGGTCGCCAAAGGTCCGCAAGCCATTCGCGAGGCGCTGGCGCAATTGCGCCGTGAGGGCGTGCGCCACGCCATTGTCGATGCGCTCAGCGACAAGAACCTGATCGATATCGGGCGCGCGGTAGCGGATTTCAAACTGATCACCGGCGGCTCCGGTATTGCCATGGGACTGCCGGCCAATTTTCGTGCATCCGGTGCGCTCGGCGGCAAGGCAAGCGCCGCCCGGCTGCCGGCCGCAGGCGGTCACGCCGCGGTCCTTGCTGGGAGCTGCTCGGAGGCGACCTTGGGCCAAGTGGCGCGCATGAAGGCCAAGGCCCCGGCGTTCTACATCGACGCCGCCCAGCTTGGCGGCAAACGCGACATCGTGGCGGAAGCTCTTGCCTGGGCAAAGCCGCAATTGGGGCAACAACCGGTTTTGATATATGCCAGCGCGCCGCCCGCCGAGATCGCCAAGGCGCAGCGCAAACATGGCCGCGACAAAGCCGGGATTCTGGTTGAGCGCGCCCTCGCCAAAATCGCCCGGGGCCTAGTCAAGCAAGGCGTCGGCAGGATGGTGTTGGCCGGGGGTGAAACTTCTGGCGCCGCCGTCAAGGCGCTCGGCGTGCGCGGGCTGATGATCGGCAAGCAAATTGACCCTGGTGTGCCGTGGACCATGAGCCTTGGCGATAGGCCGCTTCACCTGGCTTTGAAATCCGGTAATTTCGGCGCTCCTGATTTCTTCACCAAAGCGTTCACGGTCCTGGAGTGAACGAATCAACGCTGCGCGAGCAGATCGCGCTGCACGGTAAATCGCTGTTTGAGCGCGGCTATGGCTGTGGCGCTTCCGGCAATATCAGCCATCTTGTTGAAGATGGTCTATTGGTCACGCCGACCAATTCCTGCATGGGACGCCTCGACCCGGCGCGTATTTCTAAGATATCACCTGACGGCGAATTATTGGCCGGAGACAAGCCCTCCAAGGAGGCGTTTCTTCATCTCGCCATGTACCGCGAAAGGCCGAACGCCAAGGCCATCGTGCATTTGCATTCGACCTATTCAGTCGCGCTGTCTTGTCTCGCCGATATCGACCCCACCGATATGCTGCCACCGATTACCGCCTACGCGGTGATGCGCGTCGGCAAGCTTCCGTTGGTGCCGTATTTTCGCCCAGGCGACATGGCGCTCGCTGAAGCCGTGGCAAAACTCGCCAAAGCGCACCACGCTGTTCTCCTTGCCAATCACGGCCCTGTGGTCGCCGGCAAGGATTTGGATAGCGCCGTTTATGCGGCAGAAGAATTGGAAGAGGCCGCCAAGCTCCATCTCCTTCTACGCGGCTGCGACGTGCGCCTGCTAACCGCCGAACAGGTCGCTGAATTGCGCGAAACTTTTCCATCCTGAACTAAACCGCCGATATCTCTACTTCGATGCCGTGCACCGCGCTGCTTTCGCCCATGTCCGATTTTACACCCGGATTGAGCGTGTTCACATTGGCCCGTTCCGGACCGGCGCTGCGCGGCCAGCGGCCTTTCACGCTGTGCGCGACGCCGGGCGCCACCATGTCGGAAATCGCCACTTCGAGTTCCAGGCTGCCGGTGCCGTTGGACAGGCGAACCCGCCTTCCCGCAGTCAGACCGCGCGCTTCGGCATCGGCCGGATTGATCGTCACGATGGCCGGGCCGAGCTGTTTTTGAATCTTGCCGTCATTGGCATAGGAATCGTTCATCAGCCATTCCGAGGCCGGGGTGATGAGCCTCAAGCGTCCGTCGCTCGGCTGTGCGTCACTGCCGGGCTGCGGCAAACGCGGGTGGCCATCCGCCTCGGCGGCGGCGCTGGCGATTTCGATCTTGCCGCTGGCGGTCGGGAACTTGAGATCGGCGAACTGCAATTGCGGCTTGGGGCTTGGAAACATCGTGCCATTGGCTTTCAGCGCTTCGAAGCCGCCTTCGATGCCGACGTCCTTCACCACATGAGCGATGATATCTGCGTCGCTCTCTTGCAATTCGGGTTCGGTAAAACCCATAGCGCTGGCCAGGCGACGGAAAATCTCCTGGTTGGGCAGCGCTTCGCCCATCGGCTCCGCCACTTTGGTTTGGGCCGAGAACGACATATTGAAATAGCCGGACACCAGATCGTCGAATTCCAGAAAAGCGGCGGCGGGCAGAACGTAATCGGCGAAATCCGTGGTGTCGGTCGCGAAGATGTCGAGCACCACCGTAAACAAATCGTCGCGCTTAAGCGCCTGCATCAGGCGCGCTTGCTCAGGGCTGGAGGCAGCCGGATTAATGTTCCAACAGATAAACGCGCGAGCATTTTCCGCACTCTCCAAATATGCCGCCATGTCCATTTGGCTGAGCGTTTCGGGGCTGTTGCTGAGATGAGGCGCCGCCAAATAACTGCCGTCTACGCCCTTTTGGCCGCCGCCGTTGAGATACAAGAGGCCCGCGCCCGGCTTAGCGTAATTGCCGGTGAGCGCCGGCAACAGCGAACAGGCGCGGATGATATTGCCGCCCATGGGCTGGCGCTGCAGGCCTTGGCCGAGCCACAACAGCGCCGGCCCGGCGCCGTATAGTTTGGCTGCGCGCTCGATATCGGCCGCCGGCACGCCGGTCTCGGCCGCGCCCCATTCGGGCGTGCAGCTATCGAGCATCGGCTCCAATTCGTCCCAGCCGACACTATTGGCGGCGAGGAAATCGCGGTCGATCATGCCTTCGCGCTTGAGCACATGCATCATGGTGAAGGCGAGTGCGGCGTCGCTGCCGGGGCGAAGCTGCAGGTGTAAATCCGCCGCCGCCGCAGTGGGGTGGCGCACCGGATCGATGACAATCACCGGGCACGGCGCCTCGGGCAACCAATGGCTATGCGCGTGTGGCGCGCTGGCGGACGGATTGGCGCCCCACACGATGATGCATTTGCTGTCTTTGACGGTGCGCGGATCGAAGCCATGCAGAGAGGTGCCGAGCATATAGCCGAGCGCCACATGGCCGGCCATGTTGCACACCGTATCGGGCTCGACCTCGCGCGCGCCGAGCCGGCCGAGAAAGCGCATCGGGAAATTGTTGGCGATCAGCGAGCAAGTGCCGGTGTAATGGGCGTGCAGGATATTCTCGGCGCCATTGGCCTCGACAATATGGCCGAAGCGGGCCGCGATTTCCGATATCGCGGTATCCCAGGAAACCGGCTCGAAGCGTCCCTCGCCCTTGGCGCCGACGCGCCGGAGCGGCTGTTTCAACCGTTCGCCCTCGTCGAGAAGCACACCGTTGTAATATATCTGGCATTTGCCGCACAGCTTGCCGCGGCTGACGAAATGGTCCTTGTCGCCGCGCACCGAAACGATTTTTCCCGCCTCGCGCAGCACCTCGATGCCACAGGCATCATAGCAATCACGGGGGCAGGTGGTTTTGAGAATTTCCTTGTTCACGGCCATTTCGCTTCCTCCAAGCTGAAGGTCGCAATCTAGCGCTCTAAGGGCCTCCTGGGAAGGTTAGCGAACCAGTGTTAGAATAGGACGATGAGCGGTGAGCGAATTCTCCACACAATCGGCCATTCCAATCATTCGCTCGACAAGTTCCTTAGCCTGCTGGCCGCCCATGAAATCTCGATACTGATTGATGTGCGCTCCTGGCCATCGTCGCGCCGCTTGCCACATTTCAACCGCGCTGAATTGCAGGAATCGGCGACGGCAGCGGGCCTCGGCTATCTTTGGTTCGGCAAGGAGCTGGGCGGCAAGAACGATGGCGACACCGCCGCACCGGCGTTTCGCACCCGCATCGGCGAACTGGCGGAATTAGCGGAGCGCGAGCAGATCGCGATGATGTGCGCCGAGGAAGACCCATCGCGCTGCCACCGCAAACAATTATTAGGCAGGCCGCTCACCGAGCTCGGTGTCGAGATTGTCCATATCCGCGGCGACGGTCGACTTGTATCGGACGCTGCGCTGAATGCCGCCTCTACGGCGCAATTCTCCCTATTCGCGGACGACTAACGGCCCTGATCGATCAGTTTGAAGATAGCGGAGAAGTCGAGGGATTCGTTTCCGGCGTCACAGAATTTGGCATACAGGCGGGCCGCCTCAGCACCGATCGGCGTGGCGGCGCCGGCGCTTTCCGCCGCCTGCTGGGCCAGCTTGAGATCCTTGTTCATCATCGCCGCCGTGAAGCCGGGCTGATAATCGCGGTTGGCCGGCGACGTCGGCACCGGCCCCGGCACCGGGCAATAGCTGGTCAGCGCCCAACATTGGCCGGTGGCGCTGGAAACGATGTCGAACATGGTCTGGCGCTCCAGCCCCAGGCGATCGGCAAGGGCGAACGCCTCGGAGGTGACGATCATGCCGGCGGCAAGCATCATATTATTGCAGATCTTGGCGGTTTGACCGTTGCCTGAGGGACCGGCATGCACCACCGTCTTGGCCATCGGCTCTAATACCGGCTCAGCGCGGGCGAAGGCGCTATCGGTGCCACCAACCATAAAAGTAAGCGCGCCCGCCGCCGCACCGGCGACGCCGCCAGACACAGGCGCATCGAGCATCTCGAGACCGCGCGCCGCCGCCGCCTGGCAAACTGCGCGCGCCGTGGTCACATCGATGGTCGAACAATCGATCAACAACGTGCCTTCGGCGGCACGTTCCAGCACGCCGCCCGCAGAGGTATAAACTTCGTGCACATGCGTGCCGGCCGGCAGCATGGTGATCACCGTGTCGCGGCCCGCGGCCGCGTCGCCGGGGGTCGTCGCCAGCGCTGCGCCGGCGCCTTGCGCAGCATCGAGCGCCGCTTGCGCAAGGTCGAAAGCTGTCACCGCATGGCCCGCTTTGACCAGATTGGCGAGCATCGGCCCACCCATATTGCCTGCTCCGATAAAGCCGATGTCAGCCATTTGTTTCTCTCCTATTCAAACGTCATGTCGCCGCTTGCCGGCGGCTGGAAATAGCTTTCTATCAGCTCCTCGCCAACATCTTCGAGACGCGCCGGGAGCCATTTGGGCTGGCGGTCCTTGTCGATGATCTGGGCGCGGATACCTTCATAGAATTCATGCGAAAAATTGCAGCGGATGGCCATGCGGTATTCGACCTTCATCGCCGCCTCAAAATCGAGATCGCTATATTGCGTCAATTGGCGGAAAGTGATTTTCAGGCTGGTCGGCGATTTCTCCAGCAAGGTGGTGCGAGTTTCCTCGGCCCAGGGCGAGCCTTCGGCGGCCAAATTGACAAGGATTGCCTCTACCGAATCGGCGGCAAAGCAGCGATCTACGTCAGCTTGACGGTCTGCCAGCGGCGCGTCTCCTGGATCGGCGCTGAAATCTCCAAGCACCGCATCGATGGCGCTTTTGGCATTGCCCGAGAGATCAGCGGCGGCCAGCGCGGCTTCGAACTCGGCCATGCGGGCACTCGGCACATGATGCGTGGCGAGGCCAAGATAGAGCGCGTCGGCGACGCCGACGCGTGCACCTGAGAGGCCCATATAGAGGCCCATCCGGCCCGGACACCGCGGCAGAAAATACGTCGCGCCGACATCGGGAAAGAGGCCGATACCGGTTTCCGGCATGGCGAACAGGGCGTGCTCGCTCATCACCCGGTGTGACCCATGAAATGAGATACCAACGCCACCGCCCATGACGACGCCGTCGATCAACGCCACATAGGGCTTAGTAAAGCGATAGACCAGCGTATTCAGGCGATACTCTTGCTCATAAAACGTAATTGCAAACTGGCGCGTTGGATCGTTCTGCTGCTGGTGCAAAAAACGGATGTCGCCGCCTGAGCAGAACGGCACGCGGCCATCTTCGCGCGCCGCGCCCCTGATTGCCACGGCACGGACCGCCGGATCCCCCTGCCATTCCCGCAACTGTGCGTCGAGGGCGATCGCCATCGGTTGGGTCAGCGCGTTGAGCGCTTGCGGCCGGTTTAGGGTCACACCCGCCAAGCCGCCGTCCCGGGAAAAGACGATATCGCCGTCCGCCGCGTTTGAATCCTCTTGCGTCACGTAATCCTTTCTATTCTTGCAATAGTTTGCGCGCGATGATGACGCGCATAATTTCGTTGGTGCCCTCGAGAATCTGATGCACACGGAGATCGCGCAAATGGCGCTCAACCGGGTGATCCATCAAATAGCCGTATCCGCCAAGAAGCTGCAAGGCATCGTTGCAGATACTAAACCCGGCATCGGTGGCGAAGCGCTTGGCCATCGCGCAGGCTTGGGTTTTATCCGGCGCACTGTTGTCGAGCTTGCTGGCGGCGTTATAAATCATCAGCCGCGCCGCTTCCAGCTCGGTCGCCATATCAGCGAGTTTGAATTGCAGCGCTTGGAAATCAGCGAGCTTTCGCCCGAATTGTTCACGCACCAAAAGATGCTGACGCGCGATCTCCAGGCTGGCTGCCGCCGCGCCGAGCGAACAGGCGGCGATATTGATGCGTCCGCCATCAAGTCCGGCCATGGCGATGCGGAAGCCCTGGCCTTCCGCGCCGATGCGGCTGGCCACCGGCACACGGCAATCCTCAAAATTGACCATCGCCGTCGGCTGACTATGCCAGCCGAGCTTGTTTTCCTGCGCCCCAAAGCTAAGACCGGGTGAGTTCTTCTCGATGGCGAGACAAGTGATACCTTCGGCCCCGGCGCCGCCGGTGCGCACCATGGTGACGTAAACATCGGTCGATCCTGCGCCCGAAATAAACGCTTTGGAACCGTTCAGCACATAGTCATCGCCGTCTTGCACCGCCCGAGTCTTAAGGGCGGCGGCGTCCGAGCCCGAGTCTGGCTCGGTGAGGCAATAGCTGGCGAGCAATTCCATCGAGCTAAGGCCTGGCAGCAGGCGCCGGCGCAGTGCGTCGTCGGCAAAGGCATCGACCATCCAAGTGGCCATATTGTGAATCGAGATATAAGCCGCGGTGGAGGCGCAAGCGCCGGCCAGAGCCTCGAAAATCAACGCCGCGTCGAGGCGCGTGAGGCCGGAACCACCGACGTCCTCGGCCACATAGATGCCGCCGAATCCGAGCGCCGCGGCTTTTCGTAAGGCGGCCACGGGAAATATTTTGTCGCGGTCCCACGCAGCGGCATGCGGCGCGAATTCGCTCGCAGCAAAATCACGTGCCATTTCCTGAAACGCTGTCTGCTCGGGGTTCAATTGGAAATCCATGGCAGGCACTTTACTGGCCCGCCGAGGCGTGCGAAAGAGCCTGGCGGTGATTGGTTAAAAGATGTTGACTCTGCCCCGTCCTCACGCCGACGATTCTGAGGCGGATACTGATGGCGCGGACAAAGCGCATACGAAATCTAAAGGAGCCTTCATGGCCAATTTTCCCGGAACATATGGCCGATATCCGGCGACACGTTTGCGGCGCAACCGGCGCTACGAATGGTCACGCCGCCTGATGGCGGAGAACGTGCTAACTCCGGCCGATCTGATCTGGACCGTGTTCGTGCGCCCAGGCCAGGGCGAAGTAGAACCTGTGCCCTCCATGCCCGGCGTCGAGCGGGTGTCGCCGGACGTATTGGCGGAGCGAGCGCGTGAAGCCTATTCGCTCGGCATCCCGGCACTCGCCGTTTTTCCACAAACCCAGCCGGAGCGCAAAACACCGGACGGCGACGAAGCGCTCAATCCGGACAATCTAGTGTGCCAGGCGGTGCGCGCGGTGAAAGACGCGGTGCCGGAGATGGGCGTGGTGTGCGACGTGGCGCTCGATCCTTACACCAGCCATGGCCAGGATGGCCTGGTTCGGAACGGCTATGTGGTCAATGACGAATCGGTCGAGGTGTTGTGCCGCCAGGCGCTCAATCAAGTCGCGGCGGGCTGCGACGTGATCGCGCCGTCGGACATGATGGATGGGCGCATCGGCGCGCTCCGCAAAGCGCTCGACGGCGCCGGCCATGAAAAAGTACTGCTGCTCTCCTACGCCGCCAAATATGCCAGCGTGTTCTATGGCCCGTTCCGCGACGCGATGGGCTCGTCTACATCCCTCGGCGAAGGCGACAAGCGCACCTATCAGATGGACCCGGCCAACACGGACGAGGCGATGCGCGAGGTTGCTCTCGATATCGAAGAAGGCGCCGACATGGTGATGATCAAGCCGGGCATGCCCTATCTCGATATCGTGCGCCGGGTGAAGGAGACGTTCGCCATGCCAACCTACGTCTATCAAGTCTCGGGCGAGTACGCGATGCTGATGGCCGCGGCCGAAAGGGGCTGGCTCGACGGCGAAGGCGCGATCATGGAATCACTGCTCGGCTTCAAGCGCGCCGGCGCCGACGGCATTCTCACATACGCTGCCATCCGCGCGGCACAGGTGCTAAACGGCTAGGCGCGCAACCAATCGGTGACGGCGGCGATTTGTTCGGCCACCATCAGTGACGGGGTGTGGCCGATGCCGGGATATTCGATAACTTCCGTACCGTCCTGGCGCATCTCCGCCGCCGTTTCGGCCGGCAGAATCTTCGATTCGCCGCCGCGCAGGGCCAGCACCGGGCATTCGATGCGCCGCCACCACGGCCATAGCTCGATGTCACGCATCGGACCATGGGCGCGCAGCGCGTCGCCGATTGCCGGATCGTGATGATAGGAAAAACCGCCGTCGTCGCACCGGCGCAGGCTATGCAACGTGAGATGCATCCAGGTCTCATCGCTCAATTCGCCCCATTCGGCGCACACCTGCCTTTGATATTCTTCCGCTGCCTCGAGATCCTCGAATTTGGGCGCCCGGCCGACGCGCTCGGCAATCGGTTCCATACCGCTCGCCGGCAGGAAGGGGCCGATATCGTTGAGAACCAGACGCCGCACCAAGCTGCGCGCCACGAGATCTTCATCGCCGGCGATCAACATGCCGAGCGAGCCGCCGAGAGAGGTGCCAATCCAATCCACCTCCACCAGCTCTAGCGAGGCCAACAAGCCACGAATATCCGAGATATACGTCGCCGGCGAATATCCGCCCGCCTCGCGCAGCCAATCGCTTTCGCCGCGCCCTGCAAGATCGATGCAGAGCACCCGGTGACTATCGCCGAGCGCCTCGGCAAAGGCGTCGAAATCGCGCGCATTTCGCGTCATGCCATGCACACATACCGCGACGCGTGGATTCTCCGCCTCGCCCCACTCGGTGTAGGCCAAACAGCGAAAGGCGCCGAGCCGGTCCGCATGGCGGTCTGAGATTTGAAAAACATTCTTTTGCATGATGTTAAAATTCCTAAATCCATAGGTGCGCCAGTCCGATATGCAGAGACGCGCCAGATCGGCGAATAGCGTGTATCATCCCGGCCAGAAAATCTAAAGCAACAAGGATGCAGATTTGATATGGCGGTTCCTGGGCCCCTCAACGGCATTACGATTATCGATCTGACACGGGTCCTCGCGGGGCCTTATTGCACCATGGTGCTGGCCGATCTCGGGGCCCGAGTGATCAAGGTGGAGGTGCCCGAAAAAGGCGATGATGCGCGCGCCTTCGGCCCGTTCATTAATGATAAATCGGCCTATTTCATGTCGGTCAACCGGGGTAAGGAGAGCCTGGCCCTGAACCTCAAAGACGATGCCGACCGCACGATCTTCGAGGCCCTGTTAGAAGATGCAGACATACTGGTTGAGAATTACCGCGGCGGCACCATGGAGCGCCTCGGCTATGGCTGGGAAAGCCTACATCCACGCTTCCCACGGCTGATCTATGCCGCCTGTTCAGGATTCGGCCACACTGGCCCCTATGCCGAGCGCCCGGCCTACGACATGGTGGTCCAGGGCTTAGGCGGCGTGATGAGCCTGACCGGCCATCCTGGCGGGCCGCCAACCCGGGTCGGCACGTCGATCGGCGATATCACTGCGGGCCTGTTTACCGCCATCGGCATTTCGAGCGCGCTGCATCATCGCACAACCAGCGGCGAAGGCATGAAAATTGATGTCGCGATGCTCGATTGCCAATTGGCGATCCTAGAGAACGCCTTAGCGCGCTATTTTGCCACCGGCGAGGTGCCGGGCCCGCTGGGTGCGCGCCACCCCACCATCGTCCCCTTCCAAAGCTATGAGACGGCGAACGGTCATGTCATCATCACCGCCGGCAATGACGCGCTGTTCGCAACATTGTGCAAGGCCCTGGCCCGCCCCGAGCTGGCCAGCGAAGCGCGCTTTAAGGACAATGCGGCGCGCGGCGAACATGTGGAAGAATTGCGCGTGGCGCTGGAAGCGCAGTTGAAACAGCAGCCGACGGAGCATTGGCTCGACATACTCACCAAAGCCGGCGTCCCGGCCGCACCAATTAATAATGTCGAGCAAGTGCTGAATGATCCGCAAATCGCCGCCCGCAACATGGTGATCGAGACCAACGACCCGCAAGCCGGGCCGCTCCGTATGGCAGGCAACCCGATCAAGCTATCGGCTTTCGATGACCCGACCAGCCGCCAGCCCGCGCCCGGCCTTGATCAACACCGCGCCAGCATCTTGGACGGCCTCAAGGAGTGACACCGCGCCATGGCTAGAAAGCGTAAACGCAAAGGCCAGTTTGGCCTGCAAAGCCGGCGCCGGGGATTTCGTTGGTGGTGGCCGTTCGGCGGATTAGGCGCCCTTGTCCTGCTCGTTATCATTGTTTTGGCGGGAGGCTATATTTGGTTGCGCGGTTCTCTCCCCGAGATCGACGGCGAGGTGCAGCTCGCCGGCCTCAAGGGCGAGGTGGAGGTGATCCGCGACGCCCATGCGATCCCGCATATCTATGCCGAGTCGGTCGAAGACGCGGCGTTCGCGATGGGCTTCGTTCATGCCCAAGACCGCCTGTGGCAGATGGAATTTCAACGCCGCATCGGCGCCGGGCGGCTATCTGAATTGTTCGGCGCAGAATCGCTTGGCTACGACCGTTTTTTGCGCACGCTTGGCGTCTACCGCGCGGCAGAGCGGACGTTCGAAAACCTCGATGCCGAAACACAGGATATTTTTAAGGCGTATGCGGCCGGTGTGAACAGCTTCCTGGCCTCGCGCGAGGGGCCGCTGCCGCTCGAATTTTTGCTGATTTCGCACGAGCCTGAGCCTTGGCGACCGGCCGACAGCATCGTCTGGATGAAGATGATGGCGTGGGATTTAGCCGGCAATGCCCTGGATGAAGCGCTCCGCGCCCGCATGGCGAAAATACTCAACGCAGACCAGATCGCCGCGCTCTGGCCGGGGTATCCGGGGGACGGCCCGGCGGTGTTAGAGAGCCAAGCGCTGCCCGATCTGCCTTGGGAAGCTCTCGCCGCCCTCCTGCCGCCGCGCCCGCCCGAAGGCCTGGGCTCCAACAACTGGGTGCTCTCGGGCGAGCATACCAAGAGCGGCAGCACGCTCCTAGCTAATGATCCTCATTTGGGCCTGCAAATCCCGAGCCTCTGGTATCTTGCCCATATGAGCGCGCCGGGCATGGATGTTGCGGGCGCCACCCTACCCGGCTTGCCGATGCCGGTGCTTGGACGTACGCCGAATTTCGCCTGGGGCTTTACCAACACCAATCCAGATGTGCAGGACCTCTTCATTGAGCGCCTCCATCCGGACGATCCCCATAGATATCTTGTTCCGGGCGGCAGCGCGCCATTCGAGACGCGCCAGGAAACCATCTGGGTTAAAGACGGCAAGAATGTGGAACTCAGCGTGCGTGAGACGCGCCATGGCCCGATCGTTTCCGACACCATCCGCGGCAGCAGTGAATTTCTCCCAACCGGGCACGCCGTGGCGTTCGCCTGGACGGCGCTCCGCGACGACGATCTCAGCGCGCAAGCCGCGACGCGCATCGGACTGGCTGAAGATTGGGGCAGCTTCACCGCCGTCTTGCGCGATTTTCACGCGCCGCAGCAGAATATCGTGTTTGCCGATATTCACGGCAACATCGGCTATATCGCGCCCGGCCGGGTGCCGATTCGGCGCTCGGGCAATGGCTGGATGCCGGCGAAGGGCTGGACCGGCGAGCAAGACTGGGAGGGGTTCATCCCCTATGCGGGTCTGCCGCGCCTATTCAACCCACGCTCTGGTCAGATCGTCACGGCCAACAACAAAGTTGTCGGACTGCATTATCCTTATTTCATCACGCGCGACTGGTCGCCACCACACCGCGCAGTGCGAATCGAAGCACTGCTCGGCGGATCGGATTCGCACGATAAAGAGAGCTTCGCCGCGATCCAGGCGGACACCGTGTCCCTGGCGGCAAAATTTTTATTGCCACGGCTGCTGACCTTGGTGCCGCCCGGCAGCGAAGCGGCGCAAGACGCATTGATCCGTTTGGCGGCGTGGGATCATGTCATGGCGGCTGAGAGGGCCGAGCCACTGATCTACATGGCCTGGCTACGCGAATTGATGCGTGTTCTCTTCGCCGACGAATTAGGCGCCACATTTCGCGATTATTTCACGATCCGCGAGAGTGCTATTTTTGACGCACTGAAGCCCGGCGGCGCCTGGTGTGACGATACGGCAACCGCCTCGAAAGAGGATTGCGCCGCCGCCGTCGGTACCGCGCTTGACCAGGCGCTCGATTACCTGGCTAGCCGCTACGGTGAGAATATGGACGGCTGGGCGTGGGGCGAGGCGCATTACGCACACAGCGACCATGAGGTTCTGGGCCGTGTCCCGCTGATTGGTAAATTGTTTGAAGTCCAGTTGGCCAATGGTGGCGCGCGCAATACGGTCAACGCCGCCGGGTTCACGGTGCGCGACGAAGAAGAACCGTTTGTGCAAAATCACGGTCCGGCATACCGCGCCATTTATGATTTGGACCCGCTCGGGCAATCGCGATTTATTCAAAATACCGGCCAGTCCGGCAATCCGCTTTCGTCGCACTACCGCGATTTCGCTGAGATGTGGCGCGACGGCGAATATGTCCCGCTGCTGATGAATCGGGCGGAAATTGAATCCACCAACATCGGAACCCTCCGCCTCACGCCGCGCCAATAAAACGAACCGTCGCGCAGCTGGCCGGCGCAATCCGCCAGAGCGCCGCAGGCGCGCGCAACTCATCTGGTCACGACCCCTCCGGGGAGGCATCAAATTCCGGGATATCGTGGTTAACCGTTTTTTCACCCTGTCGGCGGTAAGTTGAGCCGTCAAACGATCTCGGCGCGCACCACAAGGCGGTGGGCGCAGAGGATTGATTGAAGCGGGGTGAGTTTGGATGCTGTTAATCGTTGGCAGCTTGACGGTTATCATTTGCGTCATTGGCGGCTTCGTCATGATGGGCGGCCATATTGAGATTCTGATTCAACCGGTCGAATTCATCATAATTGTCGGCGCGTCGGTAGGCGCCTTCATCATCGCCAATCCCAAGACCGTCATCATATCCTGCTTCAAAACCACGTTGGGCTTACTGAAAGCTCCGCGTCACAACAAGGCCAGCTTTCTCGAATTGCTCACGCTGCTGTACGCGGTGTTCAAACTGGTGCAGATGAAAGGCATGCTGGCGCTTGAACAGCATGTCGAGAACCCTTCGGAAAGCGACCTGTTTCAACAATTTCCTAAATTTTACAATGACGAAACCGCCGTCACCTTTCTCTGCGACTATATCCGTCTCATGACCCTGGGATCGGACAAGGCGCATGAAATGGAAACTTTGATGGACGAGGAGATCGAGACACACCACAACGATCTGCTCGAAATATCTGAGGCCATCAACAAGGTCGCTGAAGCCATGCCAGCGCTCGGCATTATCGCCGCGGTGCTAGGTGTGATTCATACTATGGGCTCTATCACCGAGCCGCCGGAGGTTCTCGGCCACCTCATCGGTGCGGCGCTGGCCGGCACCTTCCTCGGCGTTTTGTTGTCCTACGGATTCGTCGGCCCGATTGCGACGGCAATTAAGGGCCGCTCCAACACGGACACCAAATATTTTGTCTGCATGAAGGCCGGCCTGCTTGCCTATATGCAGGGCTACGCACCGGCCGTCAGCGTGGAATTTGCACGCAAGACGCTTTACTCCCATGAGCGGCCTTCATTCTACGATGTCGAAGAGGCGGTCGCCGAACTGCCCGCGACATAGGCCGACGCCATGGCCACCAATGTCAATGAACTGATCTTTATTAAGAGGGTCAAGAAGACGGCCCATGTGCCCGCTCATGGCGGCGCCTGGAAAATAGCCTACGCGGATTTCGTGACAGCCATGATGGCGTTTTTCCTGCTCATGTGGCTGTTGAACGCAACGACCGAAGACCAGCGGACGGCCATTTCCAACTATTTCGCTCCTGCCAGCGTCAGCGTATCGACGAGCGGCGCGGGTGGCGTCCTGGGCGGCCGCACGCTCGACAGCGAGGGTGCGATGGCCTCGAATTCGTCACAGCCCGGCCTCATACTCGGCATGCGTGTGCCGAACTTCGAAAATGGCGACGGCAATAGCGAAGAAGAATGGAGTGAAGAAGAAGGTGCGTTCGTCCAGCGCGGGCCGGTCGAGGCGCATGATATTGAAGGCACGACAGGCAGCCATATGGGCACGCTCGACGCGCATGACCAAGAGCAGGGCGGTGGCACCCATTTGGGCAACGTGGATAAAAACGACGCCAAGGATGCCAAGGGAAAATTCCTCGCCCATGCCGATAAAAAGAACGGCCCAGATGCGGAGCTTGGTGTTTCTAATATTGCCGGACCCGAACAGGGCGTGACCGGAGACTCGGCGCAGCGGCGCGAAAACGGTGCCGGTAGTGCTGAACGACGATTTGCCCAGCGCGAACAGCGGCGCTTTGAAAAAACGGCGGCGGCACTCCAGGCGTTGTTTAGCCAAGACCTGAATTTGCGCCCCTACAAAGACAATCTCAGGGTTGAGCAAATTGGTGCAGGCCTCAGAATTCAACTTCTCGACGATCAAAAGACCGCAATGTTTCCGCTCGGCAGCGCTGAAATGATGACGGAAACAAACGAGATGATGGCCAAAATCGCCGAATCCATCAAAAAGCTCCCCAACAAAATTGCCATCGTTGGCCATACCGACGCGACGCCCTATCGCGCTGGGTCTGGATACAGCAATTGGGAACTTTCCACGGACCGCGCCCATGCCACCCGGCGCGCCCTCATCGCCGCCGGAGTGCCGGAAGAACGGCTGGTCACGGTGACCGGCAAGGCCGCCACCGATCCGCTTAACAAAGCGGACCCGGAAGCACCTTCCAATCGGCGGATCAGCATCCTATTGCTGCGTGAGACTATGCCGCCGAAGCCCTTGCGCCGAGGTTTCTCCGATACGCAGAGCAGTCCCTTCGGAAACTACCAGGCGCCGATTTCACCAAGCCAAACCGTCCCGGTCGTACCGCCACGAGTGGAACAGGCGGGCGGTTCGGCGTTTGAAGACCGCGACCTCGATCCCTTCGAGTCGACCTCGCCCGAAAGCGACGCAGACAACGATGCAGATGAAGTAGTGCCGGCGCCGGCGCAGACGCCAACCGAAAGCGCCAAGGCAAAAGAATCTAAGGCGGAAGCCGAGGCGTTCCCGGCGGAGGAGATCACGCCACCCCAAGAAGAAGAACTTATCGACAGCGACCTCTGGCAGCGCCTCTAATCAACTTCGCTGGCGACTGACACCAGACAACGCTTGCGCTTGGCAAGGGCGCGGCCTTCTCTCATGATGTGCGCTATGATCGCCGCCGATCCGTTTCTCCTGATGTGGCTCACTCTGGCGCTCGCTGGACTGGCTATCATTGCCTATGCGCATCCGCGTATACCGCTCGAACTGACGTCTGTCGGTCTTGTCGCGGCGTTGCTCATCCTATTTCACGTTGCCCCACTGAAAGATGCCGACGGCGCCAACGCGGCCGATGCGGTGAGCCTGCTGAAGGGATTCGGCAACCCAGCGATTATTAGCGTTGTCGCCTTGCTGATCGTCGGCCAGGGCATGGTGCGCGCCGGCGCCTTGGAAATGATCAGTCAAACGATCTACCGCACCGCGCGTGGCCGCCCGGCGCCGGCCATCGCGCTCAGCCTGTTTGTAGCACTTACCACCAGCGCGGCGCTCAACAACACGCCGGTGGTGGTCATGTTCATCCCGGTTCTAGCTTCGCTTGCCGATCGCCTGGGGCACACCGCAAGCCGCGTGATGATGCCGCTCAGCTATTGCACCGTCTTAGGCGGCATGATGACGCTCATCGGCTCGAGCACGAACCTGCTGGTCGCCGGCACGGCGGCGGAGCTCGGCATGAAACCGCTGGGTTTCTTCGATTTCGCCGTTCCCGGCGCCGTGCTTGCAGCGCTCGGATTTATTTATGTGTTGTTCATTGCGCCGCGTTTGATGCCCAAACGCCAGGCCGAGGACGACGAGCCCGTCACCGCCAGCGGCAAACAGTTCATCGCCCAGTTTATCGTCGAGCCGCGCTCACCGTTGGTTGGCCTCGCGGCCGTCGGCGGCATGTTTCCGGCGTTCCGTGAGATGACGGTGCTCATGGTGCAGCGCGGCGCTGTACACAACCGGGCGCCATTCGAGGATCTCGCACTTGAACCCGACGATGTGGTGATCGTCGCGGCAACGCGCAAAGCGCTGATCGGCGCCGTGGCGCGCGGCAGCGGCCTGCAAATACGCCTCTCCGCCGCCGCGGAAGATAATACCACGCCCGGTGGCGAGTCCGCCGGCGAATCGGAACCCTCGGGCGGCGCCCGGTCAGAACAGGTGGTGGCCGAGGCCATGGTCTCACCGGGATCGCGCCTCCTGGGCTTACCGATTGAACAATCTGCTTTTCCGGCGGCGGATGGTGTGCGCGTTGTCGGCGTGCAACGGCGCTCACGCATGACGCGGGCGCATATGCATGAGGTGCGCCTCCAAGCCGGCGATGTGTTGCTGGTGTCTGGGCGCAGCCGAGACATCCGCGGCTTGCGCGCCAACCGCGACGTGGTGCTCATGCAATGGTCGGAAAGCGAGCTGCCGTCTTACAATCATGCCGGCCGCGCCAGCCTGATCTTTCTTGCCGTTGTCGGTGTTGCGGCGACGGGCGTCTTGCCGATCGTCGCGGCGGCCGTGGCAGGCGCGGCGCTGATGATCTTATCCGGCTCCCTAAACGTGCGCCAGGCGGCGCGCGCCATCGACCGCCAGATCGTTTTGGTGGGCGGCGCCGCGCTGGCTCTAAACGCGGCCTTGAGCGCCACCGGCGGCGGCGCGTATATCGCCGGTGGCCTGATCGACGCACTCGACGGCGCCGGCGCGGCGGTCATGCTGTCGGGATTTTTCCTTCTGGTGGCAGTTTTTACCAACCTGCTGAGCAACAATGCGTGTGCCGTGCTGTTTACCCCGATCGGAATCAACATTGCCAATGGATTGGGCATCGACCCGGTGATTTTTGTTGTCGCCGTGATCCTCGCCGCCAATTGTTCCTTTGCGTCGCCGATTGGCTATGTCACCAATCTTTTGGTCATGACACCTGGACGCTACCATTTCAGCGATTTCGTGCGCGCCGGAAGCCCGCTCGTTCTGCTGTTGTGGATCGGGTTTTCCCTGTTCGCGCCGTGGTATTACGGGCTTTGGTGAGACACGGCGGGTTATAATTGGCGCCATGACCTATCCGGGGGCAATCCACCGCGACAGTGGCGAGGAAGTTAAGCGTCAAAGCTTGACGGCGGACCGGCTCGACTTTCTGTTCACCACGAGGCCGCTGCCCTGCCCCTATTTGCCGGAGAAAATTGAGCGCAAAATTGTCGTCGCACTGGCCGACGACCGCGCCGGCAAAGATTATAAGCGCCTAATCAGCGCCGGGTATCGCCGCAGCGGCTCTATCGCCTATCGCCACGCCTGCCCAACCTGCCGCGCCTGCGTACCGGTGCGCCTGCCGATTGCCGACTTCACGCCGAGCAAATCCTTACGCCGGGTGGCCCGCGCCAACAACGACCTCGATGTCCGAATTCTTCCGCCCGAAGCAAGGGCCGATCATTTTGATCTGTTCACGCGCTATCAGGATGGGCGTCATGGCGGCGGTGAAATGGCGGACATGGATTATGCCGAATATCTCGGGCTTATTGAGGACAGCCCAGTCACCACGCGTATCGCGGAATTTCGTGACTCCCGTGGTGTATTGCTCGCGGCCTGCCTATTCGACGAATTGGCGGATTCGCTGTCCGCCGTTTACACATTTTTCGAGCCTTGCATGAACAAACGGAGCCTCGGAAGCTTTATGATACTTTGGCTTGTTAAGCACGGCCAGGAGAACGGCAAAAGCGACCTTTATCTCGGATATTGGATCGGGGAATGCGCCAAAATGGCTTACAAAGCACGCTTTCGCCCCTTGGAGATGCTTGACCGAGGCGTGTGGCGGCGCATGCTGTAACATTGATTATCAAGCACAGGCGGCGATATTCTTGCCGCAATGACGAAGGCGCGCCAAACGCGCCTCTCTTTCAACAGGAGGTACACGCCATGAGTAAATTGATTAAGCGTCGTTCATTTCTGAAAGGCGCGGCCGTTGCCGGCGCCGGCGTTGCCGCGGTTGCGGCTTCCAGTCTGGCCGCTCCCGCCATCGCGCAGGGCAAGCGAGAACTGAAAATGGTCACGACCTGGCCCAAGAATTTTCCCGGTCTCGGCACCGCCGCGGAGAATTTGGCGGCACGCATCGGCGCCGCCAGCGACGGCGCCCTCACGGTCAAGGTCTACGCTGCTGGCGAGCTCGTGCCGCCCTTCGAATCTTTCGATGCCGTGAGCCAAGGCACCGCCGACATGTATCACGGGGCGGACTATTATTTTCAGGGCAAGTCCAAGGCCTACAACTTCTTCACCTCCGTGCCGTTCGGCCTTACAGCATCCGAAATGAACGCCTGGATCTACCACTCCGGCGGTCAGCAACTGTGGGATGAGCTCGGCAGCGGCTTCAACATCAAGCCGCTCATGGCGGGCAACACTGGTGTCCAGTGGGGCGGCTGGTTCAACAAGGAGTTGAATGGGCTCGATGACTTTAAGGGCCTCAAGATGCGCATGCCCGGGCTCGGCGGTGAAGTTCTGCGTCGTCTGGGTGCCGCGGCCGTATCGCTGCCCGGCGGTGAGATCTTCCCGGCACTTCAGGCCGGTACGATCGACGCCACAGAGTGGGTCGGCCCGTGGAACGATCTTGCCTTCGGCTTCTACAAAGTGACCAAATACTATTACTGGCCAGGCTTCCACGAACCCGGCTCGGCCTTGTCGTTAGGCATCAATAAGGACGTGTGGGAAAGCTTGACCCCCGGCCAACGAATCCTGATCGAGTCCTGTGCAGCGGCGGTCAACGACATGGTGCTCGCCGAATTCAACGCTAAAAACAGCGATGCGCTGGCGACGCTTGTCAACGAACACAACGTGCAAGTGCGGCGCATACCGAACGACATACTCAACGCGATCGGCGAAAAATCGGGCGAAGTGGTGGCGGAGGCCGCCAGTGAAGATCCGATGACCATGAAGGTGTACCAGAGCTTCATCAACTTCCGCAAAAAGGCGATCGCCTACTCTAAGCTGTCCGACCAGGCTTACTGGGAAGCACGCCAGCTGCCGTTCAAATACGGGTGAGGCGATTGTGCCAATGACGCGCTACGGCCCGTGCCGCCAGACAGTGCGGGCCGTTTCTCTTGCGTCGCGCGCGCCGAGTTTCCCGGGTTAGTAGGCGCGCAAAGGGTGGAGGCCCTCAACGGGTGAAGACATTAGGTGCGGTAGCGCGCGCCATCGACATCGCAAACGAACAGATCGGGCGCGCTGCGGCGTGGCTCGCGCTGGCCATGGTGCTGCTCCAATTTACGGTTGTTCTGCTGCGCTATGTGTTCGGCATCGGCTCAATCTTCATGCAGGAAGGCGTGATCTATTTACACGCCGCGCTATTTCTGGTCGGCGCTGGATACACGCTCCTCCACGGCGGCCATGTGCGCGTCGACATCTTCTACCGGGACGCGCGACCACGGCGCAAAGCGCTGGTTGATCTGTTGGGTACGCTGCTGTTCCTGCTGCCAGTGTGCGTGGTGATCGGCTGGGCGAGCGTCCCCTATGTGGCGCAATCTTGGGTCAATTTGGAGGGCTCGCGGGAGACCAGCGGTATCCCCGCCGTGTTCGTGCTGAAATCGTTTATCCTGCTATTCGTCGTACTGATTGCGCTGCAAGGCGTTTCGATGTTGCTCCATTCCATACTAATCCTCACCGGCGCCGGGGAGCCCGAGCCTGAAAAGCCGGGGGCGGAGTAACATGGCGATCAGCGAAATCCTCGTCCTGTTGATGTTCGTCGCCACGTTTGGCTGCTTGCTCGCGGGTTTTCCCGTCGCCTTCACGCTGTCGGGCGTGGCGCTCCTCTTTGGGCTGTTCACCTATGCTTTCGGCGGCTTCGACATCTCCTTCGTGCGCGCCATGCCGCAGCGGGTTTTCGGCAATGCGGTATGGAATGAAGTGCTGCTAGCGGTGCCGCTGTTCATTTTTATGGGAGTGATGCTGGAGCGTTCCAAAGTAGCGGAGGAATTGCTCGAATCGATGGGCCGCCTGTTCGGCCGTCTGCGCGGCGGGCTCGGCATTTCGGTGCTCGTGGTGGGCGCGCTGCTTGCCGCCTCGACCGGGATCGTCGGCGCCACAGTGGTGACCATGGGCCTGTTGTCGCTGCCCACCATGCTGCGCCGGGGGTATGACCCAAAATTGGCGAGCGGCATGATTTGTGCCTCCGGTACGCTCGGCCAAATCATCCCGCCATCTATCGTTTTGGTCATATTAGGTGAGCAAATCTCCAACGCCTATGTCGACGCCCAACGCGCAATCGGAAACTGGTCGCCCGACCCAGTTTCGGTGGGCGATCTGTTCGCCGGCGCGCTCATACCCGGTCTGTTACTGGTCGGCATGTACATGCTGTATCAGATTATAATCGCCTGGTTGCGGCCCAATTCCTCGCCGGCGATGGATCCGTCCGAGTTCAAGGAGGAACATGGATTGGAACTGTGGCGCCGTATCAGCCATGCGTTGATACCTCCCTTCGTGCTCATCATTGCGGTTCTGGGTTCGATCCTGGCCGGCGTCGCGACGCCCACCGAAGCGGCGGCAGTCGGCGCTGTCGGCGCCTTGCTCCTGGCCGGCCTGCGGCTGGACGAGCGACGCCCGCTCCCGATTTACGCCGCCGGCTTATCTTTGGTCGGGCTGCTGGTGCTGGCGAGCCAGTTTGACCTGCGCATCGCGCGCGACGAAATCGGCACCGCCGATCAGGCCGCCATCTACGCGGCGTTCGTGCTGTGCGCTTTTTTGGCTTGGGGGGTCATCGCCAGCGTGGTGCGCACTTACCGCAGCGGCGTGCTGCAGGAGGTCGGCCGCTCCACCATGCAAATCAGCGCATTGGTGTTTGTCATTTTGATCGGTGCGGCGATGTTCTCTTTGGTATTCCGGGGCCTCGGCGGCGACGACATGGTGCACGCGTTCCTATCCGACATCCCGGGCGGCGTGATCGGCGCCATGCTCGTGGTCATGCTGGCGATGTTCCTACTCGGCTTCTTTCTCGACTTTATCGAGATCACCTTTGTGGTGGTACCGATCATCGCCCCGGTGCTGCTGCAAATGGACATCGATCCGATCTGGCTTGGCGTCATGATGGCCGTCAACCTGCAGACCTCGTTCCTCACCCCGCCGTTCGGCTTCGCGCTCTTTTACCTGCGCGGCGTGGCGCCGCCGGAAATAACCACCGGGCAAATCTATCGCGGCGTCATACCGTTCGTCGTGATCCAGCTAATTGCGCTCGCCGTCATCGGCTTGGTCCCAGGCTTGGTCACCTGGCTGCCGAAGATGGTGTATGGTTAAATTGAAACAGCCAGACTAAACCGGCATCGCCTCAACCCCGAGTTTATCGAACAGGGCCGTGTCGGTATCTGGCAAGGGATTGGCTGTGGTAAGCAGCTTGTCCCCAAGAAAAATCGAATTGGCGCCGGCAATAAAGCATAGCGCTTGGGTTTCATCGCTCATCTGCTCCCGGCCGGCCGACAGCCGGACCATGGAGCGCGGCATCAGGATGCGGGCAACGGCGATGACGCGGACGAATTCGAGCGCATCGAGGGGCTCGGCGCCGTGCAGCGGCGTGCCCTCGACCTGGACGAGATTATTGATCGGCACGCTTTCCGGATGCTGCGGTAAATTGGCCAATGTGCGCAGCAACTCGGCGCGATCCACGCGCCCCTCTCCCATACCGACGATGCCGCCGCAGCACACATTGATGCCGGCACTCCGGACATGGCCCAGCGTATCCAGCCGATCCTGATAATTCCGCGTGGTGATGATTTCACCATAAAACTCGGCTGAGGTATCGAGGTTGTGGTTGTAGTAATCGAGTCCGGCCTCGGCCAGGCGCTCGGCCTGGCCAGCGCTCAACATGCCAAGCGTTACACAGGTCTCCATGCCGAGCTCGCGCACACCCTCGACCATGCGGCAAACGGATTCAAGATCGCGGTCCTTCGGGCTCCGCCATGCCGCGCCCATGCAATACCGCGTTGCACCTGCTGCTTTGGCCTGGCGTGCCTCCGCCAACACCGCGTCGACCTGCATGAGGCGTTCTGCTTGAACCCCCGCTTCATAGCGGGCGCTTTGCGGACAATAGGCGCAATCCTCGGGGCAGCCGCCAGTCTTGATGCTCAACAGGGTAGACATCTGCACTTGGTTGGCAGCAAAATTTCCTCGGTGCAGGGTTTGCGCTCGATAGATCAAATCACTGAAGGGCAAATCGTAGAGAGCGCGTACGTCTTCCGCGCTCCAGTCATGGCGAACAACGTTGGCGTCGGTCGGCTCGGTTTGGCTTCGTGATTCTTCAGCGCGCATGTGGAGGCCTCATTAATCGGATGGTCGTCGGTCCCCAACCTAGCCGAATTTATTGCCTTTGGGAAAGCCTCGCGGCGCTACGCGGCCGGCCTGGCTGCGCTTACCGTGCCATTCCGCTGCCGCGCCTTCATTGCGCACACCCGCGCCGGTTTTCCAGCTCAAACCGTCCGCCTTGTTGAACATTTTAGCATCGCTCAAACCGCCGTCGCGGAAGCGCTGCAGGATCACGCCCCGGCCACGCGCCAAAATTGGCACCTCCGCCGCCGGGAACAGAAGCATACGGCGATTGTCGCCGACTACCGCCACGCTATCGCCTTCGGCAGGAACGCAGATACAGGCTTCAGCCTCGGCGGCCGTGTTGAGCACCTGTTTGCCGGTGCGTTTTTCGGCTAGCACGCCGTCTTCCTCGACCACAAAGCCGCGTCCATCGCTGGACACGACGAGCAGGCGCCGGCCCGGCCGATGCACAAACAACGTAACCACGTCCTGGTCGTTAGCTAGCTCGATCATCAGGCGCACAGGCTCACCAAGGCCGCGGCTCCCCGGCAGCTTGTCACAAGACATGGTGTAAAAGCGGCCATTGGTCGCGAACATGACAAGTTTATCGGTGGTCTCGGCATGAAAGCGGAAGCGTTCGCGGTCGCCTTCCTTGTATTTGACCGGCGCGGCTTCATCGAGATGGCCGCGTGCGGCGCGAATCCAGCCCTTGGCTGAGCAGAATACGGTAATCGGCTCACGCTCCACCAATGCGTCGCTCGGCATCTCCATCGGCTCGGGTGGCACACCAATTTCGGTCCGCCGGCGGCCGAGTTCGGTCTCAGCGCCAAAGCGCCGCTTCATCACTTCAATCTCCTTGCTGAGCACCGTGCGCTGGCGGTCCTTGCTGGCTTGGAGTTTTTTCAATCCCTCCTGCTCTTTTCTCAGCGCCTCGAACTGGCTGCGGATTTCCGTTTCCTCGAGCTTGCGCAGGGCGCGCAGGCGCATGTTGAGGATTGCTTCCGCCTGCACCTCAGTAATCTTGAACCGCTTCATCAATTTTGGCCGCGGCTCGTCTTCCTCGCGAATGATGCGAATCACCTCGTCGAGATTGAGATAAGCGACGAGATATCCGCCCAGCACTTCGAGGCGATGGGCAATATTTTTCAAGCGATTCGCGGTGCGCCGCAGCAGAACGTCGAGGCGGTGATCGAGAAACGCGCGCAGGACCTGCTTCAGATTCATCACCCCGGGCACGCCGTTGGCATCGAGCACGTTCATGTTCAAGGAGATACGCGATTCCAACTCGGTCTGTCGAAACATCGTCTCCATCAGCATGGCAGGGTCGACGGAGCGGCTGCGCGGTTCCAAAACCAAACGCATATCATCCGCTGATTCGTCGCGCACATCTGCTAGCAAGGCCAGCTTCCGTGCCTGCAGCAATTCGGCAATCTTTTCGACGAGACGTGCCTTCTGCACCTGATAGGGGATCTCGGTGACGATGATCTGGTATTGCCCGTGCCCGATGTTCTCCACTTGCCAGCGGGCGCGCACCCGGAAGCTGCCGCGTCCCGTCGCATAGGCTTCAGCGATCGCCGCCGGATGCTCTACTAAAACACCGCCAGTGGGAAAATCCGGGGCCGGCACGCAGGCGATGAGTTCGTCGATGCCGCATCGTGAGTTGCCGAGCAGAACCTCCAGCGCGGCGCAGAGTTCGCCCGCATTGTGCGGCGGGATGCTCGTGGCGAGGCCGACGGCGATGCCATTGGCGCCGTTCGCTAAAAGATTGGGGAACGCAGCCGGCAGGACGACTGGTTCCTGCTCTTCGCCGTCATACGTATCGCGGAAGTCGACCGCGTCCTCGCCGAGTCCTTCCAACAGGGCGACGGCAACTTCCGTCAGGCGCGCTTCGGTGTAGCGCATGGCGGCGGCATTATCGCCGTCGATATTCCCGAAATTGCCGTGCCCCTCGACCAACGGCCAGCGCACCGCAAAACTCTGCGCCAGGCGGACCATGGCGTCATAGACGGCAACATCGCCATGTGGGTGATATTTGCCAATTACGTCGCCGACCACTCGTGCACATTTTTTATAGCCAGAAGCCGGGTCGAGCTTCAGTTGCTGCATGGCGAACAACAGGCGGCGCTGAACCGGCTTCAAACCATCGCGCACATCCGGTAGTGAGCGCGAGGTGATAGTCGACAGCGCATACGCCAGATAGCGCTCTCCCAACGCATCGGAAAACGAGACGGGGAGTATATTTTGGCCGGTGATGGGCGCGCTCATGGCCGGTTTATATCACAACATCTTGTGGATATACGAGCCATTCACTACGACATCGGCGAATTTTCCGATCCGGGTCAGTCCGATATAAATCGTAGGATTTCGCGCATTTCTGCGCCGCCAAAGGGATAATGCAGTCCGTCTTTGGCGCTGATGAGTTCGCCAGAGGGAATGAGAGCGATCTTCAATTGCGCCTGAAACGCAGTCCGCATCGACAGCCCGGCTTTCCAGCACAGCGCAACAAGAATTCTCGGACTCTGGGAGGACAGGACTTGGCCCACTGTCTCAGGCGAAAAACCGGTTTTCAGCGCCAGCGCCTCGTTGAGAAACTGCCGATCGCCGCGCCCGATGGCAGCCAGCACCGAGTCATCGTTGAGCATGCCTTTCTCGTATAGATCAGCAGCGCGATGCGCCGGCAACCCGTCTTCGTTCAAGCCGTTTGCGCTCTGTCTTTCGTCGACCGCCTCAGCGATTTCTATGGTGGTGTCGTCTTCAAGGTCATAGCGCTGCGCAAGCACCGACAACAAAGATGACGTGACGAAACGCGAGATATGCTTGATCGCACGATGCGATAAATCGTCGCGGCGGACCAGCGGATCGTGCCAGCTCCGTTGCTCGGGGGCGCGGGCAACGATGTGATCGAGGGTTTCCTCGCGGATTTGCGCGCTCGGGTTGGCGAGGAGACGGGCAACAGCGTCATTGTCGTCGCTGTGCGAGATTGCGTCAGACGGTCGGAAGCCCAAATTTTCACGCGCCGAAATTGCCGACAACGCTCCCTTTACCGGATCAAGCGCCATGATTTCCAGTAAATCGTCATCGCTGAGAAGGGATGAGTACTCCAAGATCGGCGCGCAAACGGTGAGCTCGGCATCCTCGGCCAGCCGCCGGATTAGTTCATGCGGCAGATTATCGAGATGGCGGATTTCCTCGGCGATAATGCGGCGCACGCGCGGCAGTTCATCGCGCGACAGGTCGTCAAGGATTTTCAGCGTCAACTCGTGCAACCAGCTTTGCGCTTCGGTGTTCAAACCGGGGGCGAGACGTGAAATCTTACGGGCTAGGGATATCCGCACATCGTCATCGACATCGTCGACCAGCATGGCGTCAGCCTGGCGCGGCGTCGACTGGTTCTCGGCCACCGCCTGGCGCACGCCTGCTTCCTCATCTTCGGCCAGATAGTAAAGCACCTCGGGTTGCAGGTCGGTGCGCTTGGCGAGATCAAGCCGCACCGCGCGATCTTCGGAAGCGGCGGCACGCCTCGCCTCGCGATATTCCATACGCGGATCGATACCGGACTTAGAGGACTCCGGCGCCAACTCGTCGGCGCCAGCCGCAGGTTCACCGAATTGCGTCATCGTTCTGCTCCGCATTCAACTGTTGCGCCGCGTGAGGCGGCACCGTTTCGGCCGCAAGCGCCAGGGAAAATTCCCGACCTGGATCACGCTTGGCCATGTACATTGCGTGATCGGCGCGCACCAACAGGTCATCGACCGCTTCATTCGAGGCCGGGTCGAACACAGCGATGCCAATCGAAACTCCAAGCGGCGCCGGCAGGTTTTCTGAAAAATCGGCCAGGCATTTTGCCGATTGCGCCAAACTTGCGGCACGCTCCAGTGCTCCCGCTTCGTCACAGGCATTCAACCACAGAGCAAATTCGTCGCCGCCGATGCGCGCCACCACGTCATCGCGCTCAGCACTGGAGGTCATGATCTTCGCCGCCATTTTTAGCGCTGCATCGCCTTGGTGATGGCCGTAGTGATCGTTGACGCCCTTGAAGTTATTGAGATCTACGTAAAAGAGCGCCGCGCGATCACCGGATCTTGCGTGCGCGGCCATGCTTTGTTCAACGGCCAGCACGAAGGCCCGCCGGTTAAAGAGGTCGGTGAGGCCGTCGATGCGCGACAGCAGGAGCAGCTCGTCCTTGGCATCGATCTGCTGAATGGCTATGCCGATGCGCTCCGCCACGTCGGCCAGGAGCGCGCGTTCATCCGGTGCCCAGCGGCGGCGGTCAGAGCGCGAAATAAAAATCACGCCGTTGCGCCGTCCCTGATAGCGCGTCGGGCAGGTCAATGCCCTGACCTCATCCGACCCGAGCGTAAATTCGAGATCGGAAACGCCGTTTTCGACCTCGCGCATGAGTTCTTTTACTGGCCCTTCCGGCGCGGTTCCGAAGCTGGCGGATTCACGAATGTGACGCTTGGCGTCAACGCGAAAGATCATGCAGGCCGCTGCGGCGAAGCCCTCGGCCAGCACGCGCGCTGCAGTATTCAGCATCCGATCGGGGTCGACCTCATCGCGGATGGTGCGCACCATTGTCGCAAACATCGCCTCGCGCAGGCGTATCTTCGCCAGCGCATCGTCCCGCTTGCGCGCCTCAGTAACATCTCGGCACACGCCACGTGCGCCCACATGGAATCGACCCTCGGACGTCATGGGAACGGAAGAAACCAGAAGACATGCCGGCTCGCCGGAAGAATCGCGCATCCAAACTTCCGCCCGGTCGGCCGGCTGGCGCGATTCAAACGGAAACGGCTCCGGCACGGGTTTGCGCCGATCAACCATCGAGCGGGCGCTCCGCCCGACCAACATATTGGCCGAATATCCTAGCGCGCCCAACGCGGTAACGAAAACGAATCGGCCATGGCCATCAGTTTCCCAGACGAAATCGCTAGAGCACTCTATCAACTCTTTGTAGCGCCTACGCGATTCGACCAAGGCGCCACGAAGATTTTTCTCGAGTGTGATGTCCTTGCCTAATAGTAGAAAGCTATCGACCTCCAACAAGGGAATGACGGTCAACTCAATGGTGACACTGGCTCTGGAATCGCCGATGACGAGAAAATCGGTTTGCGTCGCCTGAGCCTCGGCCGCGCGCGTGATCAAGGCGATGAGATATTTTTGCTGGGCGCCGTTCAGCTCCTCGGACAGCTCCTCGGCCTGCTTGTTAATTGCCTCAGCGTGGCCGTGCGGATTTATCAGGATCAACGCACCTGGATAATGCGCCGCGAGATCTGCGCCGACGAAATCGAGCACGCCTGGCAGACCGGCGGTGAAGCGCGCGGCGTTTGTGACGTCACTATTTGTCACCATGGATGGGCTCCTGCAGTGCGAATTCCTGGTTTTCAATAAGCGCTGATTCTATACCCCGGACGTTTAATAAATTCTTTCTTCCGGAGGCACAGTTTGCGGCCAGGCGAGTGCTGAAATATAAACCCTTCCTATGAACAATTCCGCCCGCCCGATCCGCGCCGATTTGTCCCATGTCGATACTTGGATATTCGATCTGGACAATACGCTCTATCCGTCCACCAGCAGGCTGTTCGACCAGATTGATGTGCGCATTGGGGAGTTCATCGCGCAGCGCTTCAATGTCGATAGCCAAGAAGCGCGCAGAATTCAGAAATCCTATTTTCGCGAGCATGGCACCACGTTGAACGGGTTGATGACCGAACATGATATGGCGCCCGAGGAATTCCTCGATTATGTGCATGATATCGATTTTTCGCCGCTCGAGCAGAACGCCGACCTGGAATCTGCACTCGCTGCGTTGCCGGGGCGCAAACTGATCTTTACCAACGCCGATGTGCCTTATTCTCGGAAAGTATTAGCCTGCCTCGGTGTGGCCCATCATTTCGAGCATGTGTACGATATCGCCGCCGCGAATTACGTGCCCAAACCGTTTCTACCGGCCTATGACACCCTGATCGAACGCCATGAGATCAAACCGGCGTCGGCGATATTTTTTGAGGATATTGCGCGCAACCTCGTGCCGGCGGCGGCCCTCGGCATGACGACCGTTTGGGTGCGCGGTGACGACAATTGGGTGTTACCAGGCAACGAGGACGCCAAACCGGACTATGAAACCACAGACTTGGTGGCGTGGCTGGAAGCGGCCCTGGGCGCGTCGTGAACGCCTCTCGGGCAGCGGTGATATCGCAGTGATATCGCAGTGATAACAATGACAGGCAGCGCTAGGTCAGGCGCAAAATAATTGGAGGCGAGGCCGTGCAAACGGAACATATGAAGGACCTCATCGAACAGGCTTGGGAAGCGCGCGACTCGCTGTCGCCAGCGACCGGCGGCGAGCAACGCGAGGCGGTGGAAGCTGCTCTAAAAGCGCTGGATTCCGGCATGCTTCGGGTGTGTGAAAAGAACGACGGCGTGTGGACGGTCAACCAATGGCTCAAGAAAGCGGTGCTGTTGTCCTTTCGCCTCAACGACATGATGGCCATCGCCGGCGGGCCGGGCCAGGAAACCCCGTGGTTCGACAAAGTGCCGTCGAAATTTGCCGGTTGGAGCGAAGAACATTTTCGCGCGGCCGGTTTCCGCGCCGTGCCCGGGGCGATCGTGCGCAGTTCCGCTTACATTGCGCCGGGCGTGGTTCTGATGCCGAGTTTTGTCAATCTCGGCGCTTATGTCGGCGAGGGCACGATGGTCGATACCTGGGCGACGATCGGCAGTTGCGCCCAGATCGGCAAAAATTGCCATATTTCGGGCGGCGCCGGCATCGGCGGCGTGTTGGAGCCGTTGCAGGCCAATCCGGTGATTATCGAGGATGATTGTTTTGTCGGTGCGCGTAGCGAAGTCGCCGAAGGCGTCATCCTCGAGCAGGGCTCGGTGCTCAGCATGGGGGTTTATCTCGGCGCTTCAACGCGCATCATCGACCGTCATAGTGGCGAGGTTTATTACGGCCGCGTGCCAGCCTATTCGGTGGTGGTTCCGGGCAGCATGGCGGGACAGGCGCTCGCCGACGGCTCGGCCGGGCCGAGCCTCTATTGCGCCGTGATCGTCAAACGGGTCGACGCACAGACCCGCAGCAAGACGTCGATCAACGAATTATTGCGCAGCTGATCCGCGATGCCGGGGCTTGATCAGCCACTGGAGTTGGCCCGCGCCCTGATCCGCTGCCCGTCGGTGACGCCGGACGACGCCGGGGCGCTGGATGTGTTGCAGGCGGCACTGGAAGAGCTTGGCTTTACCTGCCACCGCGTGATCGGCGATGCGCCAGAAAGCGCGCCGATCGATAATCTTTATGCCCGCCTCGGCACAGCGGCCCCCAATTTCTGCTTTGCCGGGCACAGCGACGTCGTGCCGGTCGGTGACAGAGCTGGCTGGCACGGAGACCCATTCGCCGCCGACGTGCGGGACGGGAAATTATACGGTCGCGGCGCCAGCGACATGAAAGGCGCGATTGCCGCCTTCGTTGCGGCCGTAGCTTGCTTTCTGGCTGACCCGCAAGACGGCTGGGACGGCTCGATCAGCTTGCTGATCACCGGTGATGAAGAAGGGCCGGCGATCAACGGGACGCGCAAGGTACTGGAGTGGATGGATGCGCGCGACGAGCGCATGGATCTCTGCCTGGTCGGCGAGCCGACCAACCCGGAGCGCCTCGGCGATATGATCAAGATCGGCCGGCGCGGCAGCCTGAATGCGCGGCTCTCCGTGTTGGGCACGCAAGGCCATGCGGCCTATCCGCATTTGGCTGACAATCCCCTTCCGCGCATGATTGCCATGCTTGGGCGCCTGACTGCAGCGCGCCTTGATCAAGGCAGTGGCCACTTCCAGCCGAGTAATATCGAGATCACCAGCATCGATGTCGGCAATGCGGCGAGCAACATTATCCCGGCGAAGGCCGAGGCGGCGTTCAACATCCGCTTCAACGACAGCCATAATTCCGACAGCCTGATCGCCTGGTTGCGCGAACAGTTCGACGCGGTGGGTGGCGATTATTCGCTTGATATCCATGTCACCGGCGAAGCCTTTCTGACGCCGCCCGGCGAGTTGAGCGCGCTGATATCGGGCGCGGTTGAGACGGCGACGGGACGGGTGCCAGAACTCAGCACGACCGGCGGCACGTCCGATGCGCGCTTCATTAAGGACTATTGCGCGGTGGCCGAATTTGGCTTGATCGGGCGTACCATGCATCAGACGGATGAGCATGTTGAAGTGGCGGCGTTGGATGAGTTGACCGAAATTTATGAGATAATTTTGCGGCGCTACTTTGCTAAAGTAGGTGTGATTTAGACGGCGACGCGATTGCACGCATAGCGTGTATTAAATAAAATTAATGCGCGGCACCGGTGCGAAGTTCGAAGGCGGCGGCCATCAGGGTGCGGGTGTATTCGTGGCGCGGCGCATCGAAGATCTGTTTCGCCGGGCCCTGCTCCATCACCTTGCCGCCGCGCAGCACCACCACTTCATGGCTGATGGCGCGGATCACTTTGAGATCATGGCTGATGAATAGATAGGCCAGGCCGTGCCGGCGCTGGAGATCGCGCAGCAGATCGATGATCTGCGCCTGCACCGACATATCGAGCGCCGAGGTCGGCTCGTCGAGCACGATCAGGCGGGGTTTGAGAACCAGCGCCCGGGCGATCGACACGCGCTGGCGTTGGCCGCCGGAAAACTCATGCGGATAGCGATCTTGGCTCTCGGGATCGAGGCCGACTTCTTCGAGCACCTGGCCAATCAGAACCCGCCGTTCGGCGCGGCCTTTTTCCCGTGCATGCACTTTTAACCCTTCTTCAACGATCTGACCGATCGAAAGCCGCGGGCTGAGCGAACCGTACGGGTCCTGAAAAACCACCTGCATGCTCTGGCGGAGCGGCAGCATCTGTTTGAAGTTCCGGCCTTGAATGTCGGCACCCTGAAAGCGGATCGACCCCTCGCTGCGCTCAAGCCGGAGAAGCGCCATGCCGAGCGTCGTCTTGCCTGAGCCACTTTCGCCGACGACACCCACGGTCTGGCCTTCACGCACCGAGATGCTCACCCCATCCACCGCTTTGACATAGCCGCGCGTGCTACGGAACACCCCGGACTTGATCGGAAAATGCACTTTTAGATCATCGCAGGCCAAAACCTCAGCCGCCGCCGTGTCGATTTCCAACGGATCGCCCTTGGGCTCGGCGGCGAGCAAATGTTGGGTATAGGGATGCTGCGGCGATTCAAAGATTTGCGTGGTCGCGCCGGCTTCAACGATCTCACCGGAATTCATGACGCAGACGTCATCGGCCATATGGCGCACGATGTTCAAATCATGAGTGATCATCAGCATCGCCATGCCGAGGCGGGTTTGCAGATCGTCGAGCAGCCGCAATATTTCAGCCTGCACGGTGACGTCGAGCGCCGTGGTCGGCTCATCAGCAATCAGCAGATCAGGCTCACAGGCAAGCGCCATGGCGATCATCACACGCTGGCGCTGGCCGCCGGAAAATTCATGCGGATAGGCATTGAGCCGCTTGGCGGTCTCGCCCAGCGCGACCAATTCGAACAGCTCCTCAGCGCGGCGATAGGCGTGGGCCTTGGGCAGGGCGCGGTGCAGCATGATCACTTCGGCGACCTGCCGGCCAATTGAATGGAGCGGATTGAGCGAGGTGACGGGCTCTTGAAAGATCATCGAGATGCGGTTGCCGCGAACGCTGCGCAAATGGCGATCGGAGGCGCCGAGCATTTCCTCACCATCGAACAGGATCGAGCCGTTCGGATGCGACGCCACCGGATAGGGCAACAGTTGGAGAATAGAGAGCGCGGTGACCGATTTGCCCGAGCCGCTTTCGCCGACCAGCGCCAGGGTTTTGCCGCGCTGAATATCGAAGGACGCGCCCTTGACCGCATGAGTCACGCCGGCGCTTGAGTTAAACGTGACGTCGAGGCCGCGCACCTTAAGGAGAGTCCCGCCCGCCATCACGCCACCAGCTTGCGCGGATCGAACGCATCGCGCACCGCTTCGAAGACAAATATCAACAGGCTCAGCATGAGCGCGATAACGACGAAGCCGGAGAAGCCGAGCCACGGCGCATGCAGGTTGGCCTTGCCTTGCTGCAATAGCTCACCGAGCGAGGCCGAGCCCGGCGGCAAGCCATAGCCAAGAAAATCGAGCGCCGTCAGGGTGGTGATCGAACCCGTCAGGATGAACGGCAGGAAGGTCAGCGCCGAGACCATGGCATTGGGCAACGCATGGCGCCACATAATGGTGCGGTCGTTGACGCCGAGGGCACGCGCCGCGCGGATATATTCAAAATTGCGCACACGCAGGAATTCCGCGCGCACGACTCCCACCAGACTCATCCAGCTAAAGATGAACAGCACCGCCAACAGACTCCAAAAACTCGGCACAATGATGCTGGCGACGATGATCAGGATGAACAGAGTCGGCAAGCCGGACCAAATCTCGATGAAGCGCTGAAATATTAGATCCAGCCACCCGCCGAAATATCCCTGCACAGCGCCAGAGGCGATGCCGACGATGGAACTCGCCACGGTGAGGATCAGGCCGAACAGAACCGATATGCGAAAGCCGTAAATCACCCGCGCCAGGACATCGCGCCCTTGATCATCGGTGCCGAGCGGATTGGCCGAAGACGGCGGCGAGGGTGCCGGCGTCGGCAGGTCGTAATTGATCGTTTGATGGTCATACGGCACCGCCGGCCACAGCATCCAGCCTTTCTCCGCGATCAGATCGCGCACGAAGGGGTCGCGGTAATCGGCTTCAGTTTCGAATTCACCGCCAAACTCGGTTTCGGGATAGCTGGCAACGACTGGGAAATAATACGCGCCGTCAAACTTGACGATCAGCGGGCTGTCGTTGGCAATAAACTCGGCTGGCGCAGTCACGATGAATAATGCGAGAAAAATCCACAGCGAGATATAGCCCCGCCGGTTGGCCTTGAAATTGCGCAGCCGTCGCCGCGACATAGGTGAAAGGCGGAGCGCCACCGCTTAAACCTCGCGCCGTTCGAAATCGATGCGCGGGTCGATCACCACATACATCATGTCGCCGATCAAATTGACCACCAGCCCGAGCAGGGTGAAAACGAACAGGGTGCCGAAGATGATCGGATAATCCCGCCCGACCAGCGCCTCATAGCCGAGCAGACCGAGCCCATCGAGTGAGAAAATAATCTCAATCAACAGCGCGCCGGTAAAGAGGATGCCGACAAAGGCAGCGGGGAAACCGGCCACGACGATCAACATGGCGTTGCGAAAAACATGGCCATACAGCACCCGGCGCTGGCCCAGGCCCTTGGCGCGCGCAGTGATGACATATTGTTTATTGATCTCCTCGAGAAACGAATTCTTGGTCAACATGGTCAGCGTGGCAAAGCCACCGATCATCAAAGCAACAATCGGCAGGACCAAGTGCCAGAGATAATCGAGAATTTTGCCGCCGAGCGAGTAGGTTTCCCAATCGTTGGAAACAAGACCGCGCAGAGGAAACCAACTGAAATAATTGCCGCCCGAAAACAGCACCACCAGCAACACGGCAAAGAGAAAACTCGGAATCGCATAGCCGACGAAAATGGCGCCGCTGGTCCACACGTCAAAGCGCGAGCCGTCGCGCACCGCCTTGGCGATGCCGAGCGGAATCGAAATCAGATAGGCGAGCAGCGTGGTCCAAAGACCAAGCGAAATCGATACCGGCAGCTTGTCCATGACCAGCGAAATGACGCTGCGGTCCTGAAAGAAACTGTCGCCAAAATCGAATTGGACATAGCGCTCCATCATCAACAGAAAGCGCTCACCAATCGGTTTGTCGAAGCCGAACTGCTTTTCCAAATCTTTGATGAGCTGTGGATCGAGACCGCGCGCGCCGCGATATTTGCTGGAGATATCGCCTTGCGCGGCGCCGGCGGTTTGGCCCACTGCACCGGTCTCACCCAGTTGTGAACCTGATATGCGGGCGGTGGCATCGACAGCGGTGCCGCTAAGTTCGGCAATGACCTGCTCGACCGGCCCGCCCGGCGCAACCTGGATGATGAAAAAGTTGATCACCATGATTCCGAACAACGTCGGAATGATGAGCAATATACGGCGAATGAAATAGGCGAACATCGGCTGTTGAACCCGCCCTTTTGGCCCTATTGATCCAGGCTCTGCTCACCGCGCTCAATGGCTTGCAGGCGCGCGGCATCGATCCACCACGTGCTTGGAAAGCCATGATCGTAACGCGCCGTTACCTCGGGCCGGCCGAAGATGTCCCAATAGGCCAGGCGATAAGAGCGCAGGTGCCACAACGGCACAACATAATGGCTCCACAGCAAGACCCGGTCGAGCGCCCGCGATGCCGCGATCAATCCTTCGCGATCCGGTGCGGCGATGACCGCCTCGATCAGCTCATCGACCACCGGGTCGTTGATGCCGATCAAATTGCGGCTGCCCGGCACATTGGCGGCGGCACTGCCCCAGAAATCGCGCTGTTCGTTGCCCGGTGAGAGCGACTGGCCGAAGCCGCCCCACATCATGTCAAAATCAAATTCCTGGATGCGATTTTGATATTGCGCCGGGTCCACCAGGCGAAGGTTTACGGTAATGCCGAGCAATTCGAGATTGCGCGCAAAGGCCTGAACAATGCGTTCAAACGCACCGCCGCTTTGCAACAGAAACTCGAATTCAAACGGCGCACCGCTCTCGCTATGGACCAGCTTGCCATCGGTTATCGCCCAGCCGGCTGCGCGCAGCAGCTTATTGGCGGCGCGTAAATTGCCGCGAATTTTGCCCGAGCCATCGCTTACCGGCGGCACGAATTCACCGCGGAACACTTCATCCGGAACGCGCTCGCGATAGGGCTCCAACAGCGCATATTCCGCTTCGCTCGGCAACCCTACCGAGGCCAGCTCGGAGTTTGAGAAATAACTTCTGGTCCGCGTGTAGGTGCCGAAAAAAAGATTCTTGTTGGCCCATTCATAATCGAACGCAAACCCCAATGCTTCGCGCACGCGCTGATCGGCAAAGAGTGCGCGGCGGGTATTGAACACGAACGCGCTGAGGCCGGTCGGCTGCTCATGCGCTATCTCAACTTTCTTGATCAGGCCGTTCTCGACAGCCGGCCCGTCATAGGACTTGGCCCACACTTTGGCCGTGCTCTCTATGCGCCAATCGAATTCATGCGCTTTGAATGCCTCCAGCGCCACTGTATCGTCGCGGTAATAATCGATGCGCAGCGTGTCGAAATTATTTCGGCCACGGTTGACCGGCAGGTGGGCGCCCCAATAATCATCAACGCGCCGGTAAGAGATGGCGCGGCCCGCCTCCACCAGATCGACGCGGTAGGGGCCACTGCCGAGAATCGGCTCCAGCGTAGTTTTTTCGAAATCATGACTGTCGAAATAGTTCTTTGGCAGAATCGGGAGCTGGCCGACGATCAACGGCAGCTCGCGGTTTTCACCGGCGGAAAAAGTGAACTTCACGCGTCTCTCGCCCAAATCCTCGACGCTGACGATGTCGGCGTAATAGACCCGGTAGAACGGGCTGCCTTTCTCGGTCAACGTCTCGAATGAATAGATCACATCGTCGACGGTGATCGGCGTGCCGTCATGCCAATGCGCTTCCTTGCGCAAGGTAAAAGTCACCGATGAGCGATCTGCGGGGAACTCCACGCGGCCGGCAATTAGGCCATATTCGGAGAACGCCTCGTCGCTCGAAGACGTCATCAGGGTTTCAAACGTCAATCCAAGGAAACCGGCGGACACGCCTTTTAGAATAAACGGATTGAGGTTATCGAACGTGCCGGTCTGCGACAGGTGTACGTCGCCACCTTTGGGCGCATCGGGATTCACGTAATCGAAATGGGTGAAATCAGGCCCGTATTTAGGGCTGCCATGCATGGCCACGCCATGGCCGGAATAGCCGTCTTCCGCCGCTGCCGATTCCGATGCCGCCTGTGCCGACGCCAGGCCGAGACCTGCCCCGGCTGCGGCGAAGACCGCGCAGAACAGAAAAATTAGAGGAAGAAATCGCGCAGGCCGCATGGCGTTAATTTACCGATTTACGGTAGTCGGTCAATTTTTGCGCTTTCTCTGAATCGAACCACCAGGTGTCGATACTGAGTGAATATTTGGGCAAAATGGCGGGCCGGCTGAACTTGTTCCAGTAAACCAGACCGTGCGATCCCTTGAACCATTGCGGCACAATGTAATGGCCCCATAGCAACACCCTGTCCAGCGCCCGCGCGGCGGCCTTCATACTCTCGCGGTCGGACGCGGCGAGAATTTTGGCAATCAGTTCGTCCACCACCGGGTCCTTGATGGCGGCGGAGTTGAGCGTGCCGCGCTGGTCCGCCGCGGCAGAGCCAAAATAGCTCAACAATTCCGCCCCCGGGGAAAGCTGCTGCACAAAGCGCCGGGTGGTGACATCGAAATCGTGATCCTCCAATCTTTTGACATATTGCGAGGCATCGACCAGGCGCATCGTCACGGCGATGCCAAGGCGCTCCAAATTGCGCGCATAGGGGCCGAAGACGCGCTCAAAGGTGGGTGAGAAATAAAGAATTTCAAGCGTCAGCGTCTCGCCGGACGCGGCGCTGACGCGTTTGCCGTCAACCAGCGGCCAGCCCGCGGCACCAAGCAGAATACCAGCTTCGCGCAGGTTGCCGCGATTGCGGCCCGAGCCGTCGGTCGCGGGCGGCTTGAACTCGGTGGAGAAAACTTCCTCGGGCACGCGATCACGATAGAGCTCAAGCAAAGCAAGTTCAGCGCCTTTTGGAAGCCCGCGCGCCGCCAAATCTGAATTCTCGAAATAGCTCGCCATGCGCAGGTACTGGCCATAGAAAATATTCTTGTTGGTCCATTCGAAATCGAAGGCATAGGAGAGCGCGTGGCGCACGCGCGGGTCCTTAAACTTGTCGCGCCTTGTGTTGAAAAAGAACGCCTGCACGCCGGACGGCGTATTGTCGGGCAGCACTTCCTTGATCATCACACCCGCATCGATGGCGGGCAGATCATAGGCGGTCATCCAGGTCTTGGAGGTAAATTCCTCATGCCAGTCGAATTCGCCGGCCTTCAGCGCCTCAACCATGATGGTGCGGTCGCGGTAATAGTCCCAGCGCATTTCGTCAAAATTATGGCGCCCGATATTGACCGGTAAATCCTTGGCCCAGTAATCATCGACCCGGCGATAGCTGATCGCGCGGCCGGCATCGACATGATCGACGCGATAGGGGCCGCTGCCGAGCGGCGGCGTCAGCGTCGTCTTGTCGAATTCATGGGCTGCGTAATAGGCCTTGGAAATGATTTGTAGGCCGCCGATCAGCAGCGGCAGCTTGCGGTTCTCTTGATTGGCGAGGCGAAATTCCACTTCGCGTTCAGATAGTTTAGCGACGCCAGAGACATCGCCATAGAGGATGCGATAGGTCGGGTGGCCCTTTGTCATCAGCGTTTCGAAGGTGAACACCACATCATCCGCGGTGATCGCCGTGCCGTCATGCCAACGCGCCAGGGGATTTAACACGAAGCGCACCCAGGACCGGTCCGCCGCGAGTTCCACCGATTCGGCGACCAGGCCGTACGCCGCGTCGGGCTCATCCTGGGCAGTGGCGAGCAGACTATCGAACGGCAGGCCCGAGCCCGCCGCTTCGACGCCCTTCAGGATGAAAGGATTGAGATTGTCGAAAGTGCCGACAGTGGCGAGGGCGATAGCGCCGCCCTTGGGCGCCGTTGGATCGGCATATTCAAAATGGGCAAATCCGGGCGAATATTTCAGATCGCCGAACAGCGATAGGCCGTGGCGCGCTCCGCCGCTCTCAGCGGCGACAGCAAGCTGAGCGGGAAGCAGCAACATCCCCATCATCAGAGCGACAAGCCAGCGCATTCTGTTCTCCCGTTGCAGCGTTCGATTGGCGCGAGTGTACCGGATCGAAGCGGAGAATGGCATTATCTCGCGCACCGAAGTTGGGGATCTCGCGCGGCGAGGCTGGACGCGTCGCGGCCTCAGCCCCATAATTAATGCATGACGAATTATCCGGAATCAGGCGGGCCGATCCGGCGCAGCATCCCGGCGGGCGATAATATGGAGCCCCTGACATGCGATGCTTGCGGCTATATCCAGTACGACAATCCCAAGATCGTGGTCGGCGCCGTTGCCATACACGCGGGCCGCATTCTGCTGTGCCGCCGCGCCATCGAGCCGCGCACCGGCTATTGGACGATACCTGCGGGCTATCTCGAGCTGAACGAAAGCTCTGAGCAAGGCGCGCTGCGTGAAGCGCGCGAGGAAGCCTGTGCCGAACTCCGCCTCGACGGGCTGCTCGCGGTCTACAGCATTCCGCGCATCAGCCAGGTACAGCTTATCTACCGCGCCGAGCTGTTAAGCGCCGAGGTTGCCGCCGGCGAAGAGAGTGCCGAGGTTGGCCTGTTCGCGATGGCGGATATACCGTGGGCGGATCTGGCGTTTCCCTCGGTCCGCTGGGCGTTGCGGCAATATGCCGAGGTCAAGGACATGGCGAGTTTTGCGCCGTTTACCAATCCCGACGGCGAGACCGGCGATTACAAACCCAATACGACGACCGCCGTCTAAGAATCCAAATTCATCAGGGCGCGGGCGAATTCGCGCGCCTCGAACGGGCGCAAATCCTCGACCGCCTCACCGACGCCCAAGGCATAAACCGGCAAGCCGAAGCGCTTGGCGAGCGCCACCAGCACGCCGCCTTTGGCGGTGCCGTCGAGCTTGGTGACGATCAAGCTATCGATATCGACCGCTTGGCGGAATATCTCGACCTGGGAATGGGCGTTTTGCCCGGTTGTGGCGTCGAGCACCAGGAGGCGGGTGTGCGGCGCGGCGGGGTCGAGCTTCTTCACGACGCGGTCGATTTTCTGTAATTCGGCCATCAGATTGGCTTTGTTTTGCAGCCGGCCGGCGGTGTCGATCAGCAGCACGTCGATGCCTTCCTCGCGGGCGCGGACCAGGGCGTCATAGGCGAGGCCAGCGGGGTCGCCGCCGGTGCCGTCGCGCGCCACCACCGGGCAGCCGGTGCGCTCACCCCAGATTTTCAATTGTTCCACCGCTGCGGCGCGGAAGGTATCGGCGGCAGCCATCATCACCGTCAGGCCATCAGCGCGGAACTGACTGGCGAGCTTGCCGACGGTGGTGGTCTTGCCGGTACCGTTCACCCCAGCGACCAGCACGACATGCGGCTTGGCACTGCGCGATATTGGGAACGGGCGCGCCACCGGTTCGAGAATGGCGGTGATTTGATCAGCCAGGGCGCTGCGAATTTCCTCAGCGCTGACTTCCTTGCCGAATTTTTCCTTGGCCAGGGCGGCGGTGAGCTCAGCCGCCGTGGCGGCGCCCATATCGCCGAGAATCAGCAGTTCTTCGAGCTCTTCCAACGCCGCGTCATCAAGCCGCCCGCGCGCGAAGATGCCGGTGATGCCGCTGCCGAGGGTGCTGGAAGTGCGGCTGAGGCCAGCTTTGAGACGAGCGAGCCAACCGCCGCGTTTGGCCGGCTCGGGTTTGCTCACGCAGCGGCCTCAACGATCAGCACGGGCCCGTCGCGCCTGAGCGCCCGCGCCGCCAGCACGTCGCCGGGTAATCCACCCGCCTGCCCGCCGGCCAACCCGCCAACCAGACGAACCGGCGCATAATGCGCGCTGCGCCCGCTGTCCGCTTTCTCGACGAGAATATCTTGCACCCTGTCCACTTGTGCATCGAGAAATTTGATCACTGCGGTGTCACCCGCTTGGCGGAGACGTGCGGCGCGCTCGCGGATCAGGCCACGCGGCAGTTGCGGCATGCGCGCTGCCGGGGTGCCGGCGCGTGGCGAATAGGGGAACACATGCAGCCAGGTGAGGCCGGCTTCGGCGACGATGCTTAAGGAGTTGGCGAACATTTCATCGTTTTCGGTCGGGAAGCCGGCGATCAGATCGGCGCCGAGCGCGATGTCGGGGCGCAGCGCGCGAAGCTCGGCGGCAAGGCGCAAGATGTCGGCGCGATTATGGCGCCGCTTCATGCGCTTCAGGATCATGTCGTCGCCAGCCTGGACGCTGAGATGGATATGCGGCATCAGGCGCGGTTCTTCGGCGATCAGGCGCTTGAGATCATCATCGATCACCGCCGGATCGAGCGAGGAGAGCCGGAGACGCTGCAGCTCTGGCACCGCGGCCAGCAGGCGGCGCACCGCCTGGCCGAGGCTGGGTGTGCCCGGCAGGTCGCGGCCATAGGAGCTGAGATCGACGCCGGTCAGCACCAGTTCGCGGGTGCCGCTTTCGACCAGGGCGCGCGCCTGGGCAACGATTTCGCCGAGCGCGACGCCGCGGTTATTACCGCGGCCATACGGGATGATGCAGAAGGTGCAGCGGTGGTCGCAGCCGTTTTGCACCTGGACGAAGGCGCGCGCTCTGCCCTCGAAGCCGGCGATCAGATGCGGCGCGGTGGCGCGCACCGACATGATGTCGTTGACCTGGATGGGCGTCGTGTTGCTCGGCAGAAAACTCGCGGCTTCGAGCTTTTCGGCATTGCCGATCACCCGGTCGACCTCGGGCATGGCGGCGTAGCGGGCGGGATCGATCTGCGCCGCGCAGCCGGTCACGATGATGCGCGCTTCGGGGTCGGCGCGCCGTGCCCGGCGGATCGCCTGGCGCGCCTGGCGCTCGGCCTCCGCCGTCACGGCGCAGGTGTTGAAGATCACCGTGCGCTCAAGGCCGGCGGCAGCGGCGTGGTCGCGCATGATTTCTGATTCGAAGGCGTTCAAGCGGCAGCCGAAGGTGACGATCTCCGGCGCACTCACAGCAGCGAGCCGCTCATAGCAATAGGCCCATGAAGCTGGTCGCCACCGGCCCGGTCATGCGGACATGATTATCGTCTTGCCATTCGATCTCTAGCGGCCCGCCGTCGAGCGTGACGGTGGCGCTCCGCCCGGTCAGGCCGCGCCGCGCCGCAGCGACAAGCGCGGCGCAGGCGCCGGTGCCGCAAGCCTGCGTGATGCCAACACCGCGCTCCCACACGCGGAGGCGGATATGGGCGTCGTCCAATACCTCAGCGATGCCGATATTGGCGCGCTCAGGGAAGAGCTTATGGGTCTCCAATTTCGGCCCGAGCGCGGCCAAATTCACGTCTGCGGCGTTGGCCACGAAAAATACCGCGTGCGGGTTGCCCATGTTGACCGCCACCGGGGCGCTGAGCCCGCCGAGGGAGAGCTTGAGTTCAAGCGTATCCATCTTGCGCGCCAGCGGGATTTCCTGCCACGCCAGGCGCGCCTCGCCCATATCGACGGTGACCCGGCCATCGCCGGCAGCCGCAGCGTGCAACAGCCCTGCCTGGGTTTCGATCACAACCTCGGTGGTGCCGCTTCCGGCCATCAGAAAGGCGGCGACACAGCGCGCGCCGTTGCCACACGCCTCGACCTGGCCGCCATCGGCATTCCAGATGCGCATGAACGCCGCGGCGTCGTCCGATTGCGGCGGGCATATTTCCAACAATTGATCGCAGCCGACGCCCAAACGGCGATCGGCAATCGCCCGCACCCGTGCGGAATCGAGCGCGGCATCGTCAGCGCGGGCGTCAACAACGACAAAATCATTGCCGAGACCATGCATCTTGATAAAGGAAATCTCATTCATGAGGCGGTTTATAGGGCGGCGCGGGCGGCGCGGTCCATATTTTTTAAAGCCGCGCGGGCAGCAGGTCGGTATATTTAGAGCCGAGCGGACAGCGCGGTCGGTATATTTTTGTGCCCGCAGTGCCGGCCCCACTCTCCTTGACTTGGGCAGGGCAGGCGAATAATCTCCGCCGCGTTCTAGCTTTGTTTGGTCGCCCGCCTCTGAGGAGGCACGTCAGTCCGCGAGTATCGCGCACTGGCGCAATTTGCGTTTTGCATCAGGGATAGCCGTTTTGTTCGACTCTCTTGCCACCCGATTAGGCGCCGCTTTCGATAAGCTGACGCGCCACGGCGCCCTCTCCGAAGGCGATGTCTCGACCGCCATGCGCGAAGTGCGGGTGGCGCTGCTGGAAGCCGATGTGGCGCTGCCAGTGGTCAAGCAGTTCATCGAAGAGGCCAAAGCCGAAGCGCTCGGCGCTGAGGTGCTAAAAAGCGTCACGCCCGGGCAACAGGTCATCAAGATCGTCAATGACCATCTGGTAAAGATGCTGGGCGGTGCCGGCGCAGTCGCGATCAATCTAGCGGCGGAGCCGCCGGCGGCAATCCTAATGGTCGGCTTGCAGGGCTCGGGCAAGACAACAACCAGTGCCAAGCTCGCCAAACTGCTGAACGAAAAGGAAAAGAAACGCGCGCTCTTAGCCTCGCTCGACACCAGACGCCCGGCGGCGATGGAACAGCTTGCCGTGCTCGGCGAACAAGCTGGCATCGACACGCTGGCGATCGTCGTTGGCGAGGCGCCGGTCGCGATCGCCAAGCGGGCGATGAAGATCGGGCGCGAACAGGGTTACGACGTCGTCATTCTCGATACCGCCGGGCGGCTTCATGTCGATGCGGAATTGATGGACGAAGTGGTGGCGGTACGGAAAGCGGCCAATCCGGTGGAGACTCTGCTGGTGGCCGATGCGCTGACCGGCCAGGATGCCGTCAACGTCGCGACCCAGTTCAAAGAGCGGGTCGATATCACCGGCATCATCCTCACCCGCGTCGATGGCGACGGGCGCGGTGGCGCGGCACTCAGCATGCGCGCGGTAACCGGCTGCCCGATCAAGCTGATCGGCGTCGGCGAAAAGCTCGACGCACTCGAGCCCTTTCACCCGGAACGCATCGCGTCGCGCATCCTCGGCATGGGCGACGTCATCAGCCTGGTCGAAAAGGCGCAGGAAACGATTGACGAGAAAGAGGCCGAGAAGCTCGCCAAGAAAATCAAGAAAGGCAGCTTCGACCTCAACGACCTCTCGTCCCAACTCAACCAGATGCGCCGCATGGGTGGCATGGATGGCTTGTTGGGCATGTTGCCCGGCGTCGGCAAGGTCAAGCGCCAGATGGCGGAAGCCCAGGTCAACGAAAAATCTCTTGACCGCATGCAAGCCATCATCAGCTCGATGACGGGCGACGAGCGCAGCAATCCGAAACGCCTCAACGGCTCACGCAAACGGCGCATCGCCAGCGGCTCCGGCACCAGCGTGCAAGACGTGAACCGGCTGTTAAAGCAGTTCAAACAGATGAACGTGATGATGAAACGAGTGGGCAAACTCGGCGAAAAAGGCCTTATGCGGGCCGGCATGCCGGGAATGATTCCACCGCGATAACCCCTTTGAACCCACTTGTCGAAAACCGTAGAGGAATAAAGCCGGCATGGCCTTGAAAATTCGCCTTTCCCGCGCGGGCGCCAAAAAGCGCCCGTTTTACCGCATCGTCGTCACCGATTCGCGCAATCCGCGCGACGGGCGCTATCTTGAACGCCTCGGTACCTACGATCCGATGCTGCCGAAGGACGGACAGCGCGTGACGCTGGTCGAAGACCGCATCCGTCATTGGCTCGGCGTTGGTGCGAAACCGACTGACCGGGTGGCGCGCTTCCTCGGCAATGCTGAAATCATCCCGATGCCGGCGCAGCGCAACAATCCGCAGAAAGCCAAGCCCAAGGCCAAGGCCGTGGCGCGCCTCGAAGCAGATCGCGAGAAAGCCGAAGCAGCCAAGGCTGCACCGCCGGTCGAGGAAGCCCCTGCTGAGGAGGCTTCTGCTGAAGAAGCTCCTGCTGAAGAAGCTCCTGCTGAAGAAGCTCCTGTAGCAGAAGCCCCTGTAGAAGAGGCCTCTGTAGAAGCGGCTCCGGCAGCGGAAGCGACAGACGAAAGTAGCTCGGAGGGCGGCGAAAATGCGTCCACGGAAAAGGCAGAAAAGGACGCCGGCTGAGGGCCTCTGGCCACTCGGCTCTACCGGCGGCGAGAAATCGCCGGCGGGACTGGTCTGTCTGGGCGTAGTGCTCGGCGCGCATGGCGTGCGCGGAGCGGTTAGAATTAAGAGTTTTGCCATGAATGTCAGCGATATCGCGGCCTACGGGCCGCTCCAGAGCGAAGACGGCAGCGCGCGCTTTGCGCTGACCCTGCGCGGTGTATCGCGCGGCGCCGTGCTGGCAGAAATCGACGGCATTGACCGCCGCGAGGCCGCTGAAGCGTTGCAGGGCACGCCGCTTTATGTGCCGCGTGCGGCGCTGCCCGACACGGAAGAAGACGAATATTATCACGCTGACCTAATTGGCCTCAGCGCCCGCACCGTTAGCGGCGAACTCTATGGCGTGGTGCGCGGTATCTATGATTATGGCGCCGGAGACGTGATCGAAATAGACCGCGTGAATGATGCTTCGATCATTTTCCCGTTTACCCGTGAAATTGTACCTGACATTGATCTGGCGTCAGGCTCGCTGGTGATCGATCCGCCGACCGAGATCGACGCCGGGGATGCGGACCCGGCGGAAAAATTTGGGCCGGAAAGTTTGGGGCCGGAAAAGCCATGAACGGCAAAAACATGAACGAAAATGGCGTGGCGGAGAATCGGACCGCCGGCAGCGAGCGCGCGCCGTGGCACGCCACGATATTGACGCTATACCCCGATATGTTCCCCGGCCCGTTGGCCGGCGCCCTTGCAGGGCGCGCGCTGGCGCGTCGGATTTGGTCGCTGGAATGCCTCGATATCCGCGATCATGCGCTGGGCAAACACGGCACGGTCGACGATCAGCCGTTTGGCGGCGGACCGGGAATGGTGATGCGCCCAGATGTGCTGGCGGCAGCGATCGACGCGGCGCAGGCAAGCGGCAGTGCGGAGCCGGTGATTTATTTGACACCGCGCGGCGCGCCGCTGCAGCAGTCCCGGGTGCGTGAAATCGCCGCCGGAGCCGGAGCGACCTTTATTTGCGGGCGCTTCGAAGGCGTTGACGAGCGCGTGCTGGAAAGCCGTGACATCGAGGAAATGAGCATTGGCGATTATGTCCTGTCGGGCGGTGAGATTGCCGCCCTGGCGGTAATTGATGCCTGCGTGCGCGTCTTGCCGGACGTGATTGGCGCCGCTGAATCGCTTAACGAAGAAAGTTTCGAACAAGGCCTGTTGGAATACCCCCATTACACGCGTCCGCGCAGCTTCGAGGGCAAGGACGTACCGGCGGTGTTGCTGAGCGGCGATCACGGGCGTATACGCTCCTGGCGCCGCGCCCAGGCCGAGAAAACCACGCGCGAACGGCGCGCCGACCTATGGGCCGGCACGCGGACTGAGTGCGCTAACATGAGGGCAAAGCCATGAATATCGTCGAACAGTTGAATCAAGAACAGGTCGAGAAATTATCCGCCGATCGAGAAATACTAGCATTTGCCCCCGGCGATACGGTGCGCATCCATCTGAAAGTGGTGGAAGGCACACGCGAACGCATCCAGATGTTCGAAGGGGTTTGCATCGCGCGCAAGAACAGAGGCATCAACTCCTCTTTCACGGTGCGCAAGATTTCGCACGGTGAAGGCGTCGAGCGGGTGTTTCCGCTACATTCGCCGCGCATTGCCAAGATCGAAGTCACCAAACGCGGCGCAGTGCGGCGCGCGAAGCTTTATTATTTGCGTGGGCTGCGCGGCAAATCGGCGCGTATCCGCGAGAAACGCGATGACCGGCCGGTGCGCGCCGCAGCGGCGGCGGCAAAAGCCAAATCAGAGACCACAACGGCGAACGACTGAAACAATAGCGATTCCGCATAAGCCCAGCACGGGCTGGGCAGGAGGAACGGTATATGAGCACGCAAAAGACCCTGTTCGATAAGATCTGGGATAGCCATGTCGTGTCAGAAAACGATGACGGCACGTCTCTCTTATACATAGACATGCACCTCACCCATGAAGTCACGAGCTGGCCCGGATTTGAGAGCATGCGCGTCAGCGGGCGCCCGGTACGCCGCCCCGACGCGGTGCTCGCCGTGCCCGACCATGTCATCCCGACGACGCGCCGCGGGCAGCGGATTGAAGACGATCTGGCGCGCATCCAGTTCGAAACCCTGTTGCGGAATTGCGCCGAATTCAATGTGCCGCTGATCCCGCTCATGGACGAACGCCAGGGCATTGTCCATATCATCGGGCCGGAACAGGGCGCGACACAGCCCGGCATCACGCTGGTTTGTGGCGATAGCCATACCGCAACGCACGGCGCCTTCGGCTGCCTCGCCTTCGGCATTGGCTCCAGTGAAGTGGAGCATGTGCTGTCAACGCAAACCCTGGTGCAGAAGCGGCCCAAGAACATGCGCATCGCCATCGACGGCGAATTGCCGCTTGGCGTAACCGGTAAGGACATGATCCTCGCCATTATCGGCACCATCGGCACCGCCGGCGGCACCGGCCATGTCATTGAATATGTCGGCTCCGCCATTCGCGCGCTCTCGATGGAGGGGCGCATGACGGTATGCAACATGACGATCGAAGGCGGCGCCCGGGCCGGCCTGATCGCCCCGGACGAGACCACCTTCGCCTATGTCAAAGGACGCGCGATGGCGCCCAGCGACACCGATTGGGACGCGGCGTTGAACTATTGGCGCTCGCTGCCGTCCGATGCCGGCGCATCTTATGACAAGGAAATCTCGCTCGACGCCAATACCATCGCGCCGCAAGTAACCTGGGGCACCAGCCCGGAAGACGTGGCGCCGATCGACGGCCGCGTGCCGGACCCGGCGGCAGCGAAGGACGAAAAGCAACGCACCGCCATCCAGCAGGCGCTCGATTATATGGGCCTAAAGGCCAATCAGCCGATCCAGGACATCAAGATCGACCGTGCCTTTATCGGCTCCTGCACCAACGGCCGCATCGAGGATATGCGCGCCGCCGCCGAGGTCGCCAAAGGCCGCACCCTGGCAGCCGGTGTGAGCGCCATGGTGGTGCCGGGCTCCGGCCTGGTGAAGGCTCAGGCGGAAGCCGAGGGCCTCGACAAGATCCTGATCGCGGCGGGCTTTGAGTGGCGCGATCCGGGTTGCTCGATGTGCATCGCCATGAACGGCGATATTTTGAAACCCGGCGAACGCTGTGCCTCGACTTCAAACCGCAATTTCAAGGGCCGCCAGGGGCGCGACAGCCGCACCCATCTGGTCGGTCCCGCAATGGCCGCGGCGGCTGCCATCGCAGGGCATTTCGTCGACGTACGTGATCTCGCGAGCTGAGACGGGAAAGGCGAAAGAAATGAAAAAATTCACCACGCTCTCCGGATCGGCGGCGGCATTGCCGATGATCAATGTCGATACCGACCAGATCATTCCCAAGCAATATCTGAGCGCTATCACCCGCGCCGGCCTCGGCAAGGGTCTGTTCCATGATTTTCGCTATGACACGGATGACAAGGAAAAGCCCGATTTCGTGCTCAACCGTGAGCCCTACCGGGACGCCAAAATTCTCCTCGCCGGCGACAATTTCGCCTGCGGTTCGAGCCGCGAGCACGCGCCCTGGGCGCTCGATGATTTCGGCATCCGCTGCGTCATCGCGCCCGGCTTCGCTGATATTTTCTTCAATAATTGCGTAAAAAACGGCCTTCTGTTGATCGTCATGGACGAAGCCAAGGTCAACGAGCTGATCGCGCTCGCCGAAAATCCGCAGTCCTGCGAAATGACGGTCGATCTTGAGGCGCAAACCATCGCGTTGGCGGATGGCAGCACCGTGTCGTTTGAGGTCGAAGGGGCGCGCAAGCACCGCCTCATGAACGGCCTCGACGATATTGAGATTACGCTGCAAAAAGGGGCTGAGATCAGCGCCTTCGAAGCGCGGCAAAAAGCGGCCTTGCCGTGGCTTTACCGCGCCGAATAGACGCATCTTTATAGGCGGACAAGTATATGACAACAAACAGAAAAATCTTGATGCTGCCGGGCGACGGCATCGGCCCCGAAGTGATGCAGGAAGTGGCCCGGATGATCGAGTGGATGAACGATCATCGCGGCACGGCGTTCGATGTCCAAGAGGGACTGGCCGGCGGCGCGGCATACGATGCGCACGGCACGTCTCTGACCGACGAGACGTTGGGCGACGCGATGGCTGCCGATGCGGTGCTGTTCGGCTCCGTCGGTGGGCCAAAATGGGACAATGTGCCGCGCGAAGAGCGGCCCGAGAACGGTTTGTTGCGGCTCCGCAAAGAAATGGATTTGTTCGCCAATCTGCGACCGGCCACGGTGTTCGACGCGCTCGTCGATGCCTCGACACTGAAAGCGGAAGTGGTTTCCGGCCTCGACCTGATGATCGTGCGCGAACTCACCGCCGGGGTCTATTTTGGCGCGCCGCGCGGCACCGACACGTTGCCTGACGGCACGCGTCGCGGCTTCGATACCGAAATCTATACCGAGCCGGAAATCCAACGCGTGGCCGGGGTCGCCTTCGAACTGGCGCGCAAACGATCCAACAAAGTGCATTCGGTAGAGAAAGCCAATGTCATGGAATCCGGCGTCTTTTGGCGCGAGGTCGTGACCGCCCTGCATAAGGCTGAATATTCCGATGTCGAGCTGCACCATATGTATGCCGATAATTGTGCCATGCAGTTGGTACGCAATCCCAAGCAGTTCGATGTCATCGTCACCAGCAACCTGTTCGGCGATATCCTGTCGGACTGCGCCGCGATGCTGACTGGATCGCTCGGCATGTTGCCCTCCGCCGCACTCGGTGCGCCCAACGCAGACGGGCAGCGGAAAGCGCTTTACGAGCCGGTGCACGGCTCGGCCCCCGACATTGCCGGCCAGCGGCTCGCTAACCCGGTGGCGATGATGCTGAGCTACGCGATGATGATGCGCTATTCCTTCGACATGAAGGCCGAAGCCGATTTGGTCGAACAGGCAGTGAAAAACGTCCTTGCCGGTGGCCTGCGGACCGCCGATATCATGCAAGAGAAAACCGCCCGGGTTTCGACCGATGTGATGGGCGATGCGGTGCTGCGCGAGATGGGCAAACTCAACCCTTAAGACGAACGGTTGCCCGCCGCTGCGTGGCGCTTGGCGAAAAAATTAAGGACGGAACGTGATGGGCTACAAAGTTGCGGTTGTCGGTGCCACGGGCAATGTCGGCCGGGAAATCCTCAAGACGTTGGCGGAGCGCGAATTTCCCGCCGATGAGGTGGTGGCGCTGGCATCACGCAAATCGGTCGGCATGGAAGTTTCGTTCGGCGAAGATGTGGTCCTCACCGTACGCTCGCTCGATGATTTTGATTTCAACGGCTTTGATTTCGGGCTGTTCTCGCCAGGCTCCGCCGTGTCGCGCCGGCATGCGCCGCGCGCCGCCGAAGCTGGTTGTGTGGTGATCGACAACACCAGCGAATTCCGCATGGACGAAGATGTGCCGCTGATTGTGCCAGAGGTAAACCGCGAGGCGCTCGCCGATTTCCGCCAGCGCAACATCATCGCCAATCCCAATTGCTCAACCATCCAGATGGTGATGGCGCTGAAGCCGCTGCACGATCTGGTGCCGATCAAGCGCGTCGTCGTCTCGACCTATCAATCGGTGTCGGGCTCGGGCAAGGACGCGATGGACGAATTGTTCGAGCATACGCGGGCGATCTTTATGAACGACCGCAAGCCGCCGGTGATTTTTCCGAAAACCATTGCCTTCAACGTGATTCCGCATATCGACAGTTTTATGCCGGACGGCTCGACGCGGGAAGAAAGCAAGATGATGCACGAGACCCAGAAAATTCTCGATCCGGATATTCTGGTGAGCGCCACCTGCGTGCGGGTGCCGACCTTTATCGGCCATGCCGAGGCGGTGAATGTCGAATTTCATGACCGGCTGAGCGAAACCCAAGCGCGAGAAGCGCTGAGCGCGGCGCCGGGCGTCATCGTGGTCGATGAACGCAGCGACGGCGGCTATGTGACGCCGAGCGAATGCGTCGGTGAGGACGCCACGTTCGTCTCGCGCATTCGCCAGGACGAGAGCGTTGCGCATGGTCTCAACATGTGGGTTGTCTCGGATAATTTGCGCAAGGGCGCGGCGCTCAATGCCGTGCAAATCGCCGAGGAGCTGATCCGCGACCATATGGGCACCCGCCACTAACGGGCGGTTGCCCTGGCCGGCATGAGCGAAAGCGCCGAAAAGCGCGCCCAGCGCGCGCAGCAAATTTTCGAGAAGGCGGTTGGCGCCCATCGCGACGGCCGCCTCGACGAAGCGATTGCGGGCTATGTCAGGGTGCTCGGCATCGATCCGGACTATTCTCAAGCATTGAACAATATGGGCGTGGCGCTGCGTGCCCAGGGCGCGTTCCACGCTGCGGCGGCAAGCTATCGCCGCGCCATCGCGCTCAAGCCGGACGATCCCGGCAGCCATTCCAACCTTGGCAACGCGCTGCGCGCGCTCGGGCGGCATGAGGCGGCTGAGGCGAGCCACCGTCAGGCGTTAAAGGTCGATCCAAATTACCTCGAAGCGCGCTATAATTTGGGCCTGGTGCTCAAGGACCAGGGCAAATTCGACGAAGGCATCGCCTGTCTCCAAGAAGCGGTGCGGCGCAAGGCGAATTATGTCGACGCGCATTGGGACCTGGCTCTGGCGTGGTTGATGACGGGCGACCTCAAACAAGGCTTCGACGAATATGAGTGGCGCTGGCAGCTGCCGGAAAATAAGCCGCGGCGTTTCGACAAGCCGGCCTGGAGGGGTGGCGCGCTCGACGGCCGCGTGATCCTGCTGCATGCCGAGCAGGGCATGGGCGACAGCATTCAATTTGCGCGCTACGCCGCGTTGGTGGCGGCGCAAGGCGGACGCGTCATCCTCGAATGTCAGACGCCGTTGGTGACGCTGTTTGCCGAGCTCGAGGGGGTTGAGCAAGTGGTCACGCGGGGCGATCCCCTGCCCGCCTTCGACGTGCACGCGCCGCTGCTCAGCCTGCCGAGAATATTCAAGACCGATCTCGATAGCATTCCCGCCCTCGCCGCGTATCTTTCCGCCGATGCAGGGCGCGGTGAAAAGTTCGCCGAATCGCTTGACGCCAAGCGGCTCAACGTCGGCATTGCCTGGGCCGGCAAACCGAGCCACCGCAACGACCGCAACCGCAGCGCCGGGATCGAACCCTTTATCGACCTGTTGGGCACGCCGGGTGCGGCGTTTCACAGCCTCCAGGTCGGCCCGCGCGCAGCCGATCTTGCGGCGACCGGGTGCGCCGGGCTGATCCGCGATCATACTCCGAACATAAGCGACTTCGCCGATACGGCGGCGCTGGTCGCGGCGCTCGACCTGGTGATCAGCGTCGACACCTCGGTCTGTCACCTCGCCGGCGCGCTCGGCAAGCCGTGCTGGGTGGTTATTCCCTATACCCCGGACTGGCGCTGGCTAATGCAGCGCGAAGACAGCCCGTGGTATCCGTCGCTGCGGCTGTTCCGCCAGGCGAGCTTTGGCGATTGGCCGGGTGTGTTTTCACGTCTCGCCGCAGAACTTGAAAAGATGATCGCTGGCTAAGGGCCGTTTGAGGGATTGTTGACTGGCCGGGGCGATCAGTTTTAAATCACTCATTCTGCGCAGGGATTCGGCCGCCGCGTGGGCGGCAACGGGGAGAGAGAATATATGGCGCTCAGGGATCGTCCACTTTCGCCGCATCTGCAGGTCTATCGCCCGCAGCTGACATCGGTTCTATCGATATTCCATCGCCTGACCGGGGTGTTTTTAACTACCGGCGCGGCGATGCTGTGCTGCTGGCTGCTGACCGCCGCGGCGGGGCCGGAATATTACGCCTGGTCGCAATGGTTCCTGACTTCTTGGTTGGGCTATGCACTGCTCGCGGCGTGGTCCTATTGCCTGTTCTATCATCTCTGCAACGGCATCCGGCACCTGTTTTGGGATGTCGGTATCGGCTTTAGTCTGCGCGCCACATATGCGTCGGGCGTGCTGATGGTGCTGGCTTCGTTCGGCCTTATGGGGCTTTCCTGGGGTCTCGGCCTCTATTTCTATTTTACTGGTTGAGGGAACGGTCATGAGCATTCAGACCCCGTTGGCCCGCGTGCGGCATTTGGGCTCCGCCAAGGAAGGTGTGGAGCATTGGTGGTGGCAGCGCCTGACGGCGATCCTGCTGGTGCCGTTATCGCTGTGGTTTGTCGCCTCGATCTGGTGGCTGGTGGTCGGCGGCGCCACTTATGAGGCGTTCCAGGACTGGCTGTCCGGCCCGGTGGCGGCGATCCTGATGCTGATCTTTGTCGGCGCGCTGTTTTATCACCTCAAGCTCGGCCTCCAGACCGTGATCGAGGATTACGTACACAAGAAAGCGGTCAAATGGACGTTCATGATCATGATTAATCTCGGCTGCATAATCGGCGCCGTGGCGGCGCTTTATTCGACCGTCGCCGTAGCGTTTGGGAGCTAAACGACATGAGCGCAGCCTATCCAATTACCGAACATAACTATGACGTTGTCGTTGTGGGCGCCGGCGGCGCGGGTCTGCGCGCCACCTTCGGCCTGGCGCAGCTCGGCCTAAAAACCGCCTGCGTCTCCAAACTGTTCCCGACACGCAGCCACACCGTCGCCGCGCAAGGCGGCATGTCGGCGGCGCTCGGCAATATGGGCGAAGACGACTGGCGCTGGCATATGTACGACACCGTCAAGGGCTCCGACTGGCTCGGCGACCAAGACGCGATCGAATATATGTGCAAAGAGGCGCCGCAAGCGGTTGTCGAGCTTGAGCATTACGGCGTGCCGTTCTCACGCACCGAGGACGGGCGCATCTATCAGCGCGCCTTTGGCGGCATGACCACCAATTTCGGCGAAGGCACGGCGCTGCGCACCTGCGCCGCCGCCGACCGCACCGGCCACGCGATTCTGCACACGCTCTATCAGCAATCCCTGCGCCACAAAGCCGAGTTCTACATCGAATATTTCGCCCTCGACCTGATCATGGGCGAAGACGGCAGCTGCCAAGGCATGCTGGCGTGGAACCTCGACGATGGCTCGCTGCATTTGTTCCGCGCGCAGATGGTGATCATTGCCACCGGCGGCTATGGCCGCAGCTATTTCTCCTGCACCTCGGCACATACTTGCACCGGCGACGGCAACGCGATGGTGCTGCGCGCCGGCCTGCCGTTGCAGGACATGGAGTTCATCCAGTTCCACCCGACCGGCGTCTACGGCGCCGGCATGTTGATCACCGAGGGCACGCGCGGCGAAGGCGGCTATCTGGTGAACTCGGAAGGCGAGCGCTTCATGGAGCGCTATGCGCCGAGCGCCAAGGATTTGGCCTCACGCGACGTGGTCAGCCGCTCGATGACGCTGGAAATCCGCGAAGGCCGCGGCGTCGGGCCGCTCAAGGACCATATCCACCTTAAGCTCGACCATCTCGGCCATGAGGTGCTGCATGAGCGCCTGCCCGGCATCACCGAGACCGCCAAGATTTTCGCCGGCGTCGACGCCACCAAGGAGCCGATCCCGGTGATCCCGACGGTGCATTACAATATGGGCGGCATCCCGACCAATTATCTCGGCGAAATGGTGACCCTGAAAGACGGCAACCCGGACAGCGTCGTCCCCGGCCTGATGGCCGCCGGCGAAGCGGCCTGCGTGTCGGTGCATGGCGCCAACCGCCTGGGTTCCAACTCGCTGCTCGATTTGGTGATCTTCGGGCGCGCCTGCGCGGAACAATCGGCCAAAGTTGTCGACCCCGGCGCCTCGCTGGCGCCGCTCGCCGCCGGCGCGTTGGACAAAAGCCTGGAGTGGTTCGATCATCTGCGCCACGCCAAAGGCGACACCGGCGCCGCCGAAATCCGCCTCGACATGCAGCGCACGATGCAGACCCATGCCGGCGTGTTCCGCACGCAAGAGATCATGGAAGAAGGCAACACCAAGCTTGAGGGCATCTGGAAGGGCTTCCGCGACGGCATCAAGGTGAGCGACCGCTCAATGGTGTGGAATTCCGACCTGGTCGAAACCATCGAGCTCGACAATCTGTTGCGCCAATCCACCGTCACCCTCAAATCGGCGATGAACCGCAAGGAAAGCCGCGGCGGCCACGCGCGCGAGGACTTCCCCGACCGCGACGACGAAAACTGGATGAAACACACCGCCGTCTGGCTGGACGAAAACGGCGAAGACGTGAAGATCGACTACCGCCCCGTCCACATGCACACGCTCACCGACGAAATCGAGCCCTTTCCACCTAAGAAACGGGTTTATTAAGAACGGCCGGCTCGCCCGGAATACTGACAAAAGACCGGCTTGCCCGGAATACTGACTAACGGCCGGCTCGCCCGGAACACTGACTAAAACACCGGCTTGCCCGGTAAACTGACGAAACACCCGGCTTGCCCGGAAAACTGACAAAAGAGCCCGGCTCGCCGGGCAAGGATCAAAAAAATGGCTGAATTTCTTCTGCCCAAGAATTCCAAGATCAAAAAGGGCCGCCACCACAAGGCGCCCGATGGCGCCGGCAAGACGCGGCGCTTCAAGGTCTATCGCTATGATCCGGATTCGGGCGACAACCCGCGCACCGACACCTTCGATGTCGACACCGAGGATTGCGGCCAGATGGTGCTCGACGCGCTGATCAAGATGAAGGGCGAGCAGGACCCGTCGCTCACCTTCCGGCGCTCCTGCCGCGAGGGCATCTGCGGCTCATGCTCAATGAATATTGATGGCACCAACACGCTGGCGTGCACCAAGCCGATCAGTGAGGTCAAGGGCGAGGTGCGCGTTTATCCGCTGCCGCATTTGCCGGTGATTAAAGACCTGGTGCCGGACATGACCACATTCTACGCGCAATACACCTCAATCGAACCCTGGATGAAAACCGATTCCCCGCCCCCGTCCAACCGCGAGCGCCTGCAAAGTCCAAAAGACCGCGCCAAGCTCGACGGGCTCTATGAATGTATTATGTGCGCCTGCTGCTCAACCTCCTGCCCAAGCTATTGGTGGAACAGCGACCGCTATTTGGGCCCGGCGATCCTGTTACAGGCCTATCGCTGGCTGATCGACAGCCGCGACGAGGCCACCGGTGAGCGGCTCGATGCCCTCGAAGACCCGTTCCGCCTGTACCGCTGCCACACCATCATGAACTGCACGAAGACATGCCCGAAGAACCTCAATCCGGCCAAGGCGATTGGCGAGATTAAGAAGATGATGGTGGCGCGGAGGTAGGACGACCCTAAATTGGTCTGCGTTGTGGGCAGTTTTTCGAAAACAAAACGGCATAGTGCTAAATAGGGTCGTTGGTATCAGGCGATTGGCATCTATGCGCTTGCTAGGGCTTGCAGCGAACTGCGCCCGAAGTTAAAACCCGCGCCTACGCATCGGAGTACATCATGGCACGCAGCAAGATCGCGCTTATCGGCGCGGGCAATATCGGCGGGACGTTGGCGCATTTGGCTGGGCTCAAGGAGCTTGGCGATGTGGTGATGTTTGACATCATTGAGGGCATCCCGCAGGGCAAGGCGCTTGATCTCATTCAATCCTCGCCAATTGAGGGTTTTGATTCGGCGCTTTCCGGCACCAATAGTTATGCCGCGCTCAAGGGCGCCGATGTGGTGATTGTCACCGCCGGTGTGGCGCGCAAGCCCGGGATGAGTCGCGACGATCTGTTGGGCATCAACACGCATGTCATCGAACAGGTTGGCGCTGGGATTAAGAAATATTGCCCGGGGGCGTTCGTGATCTGCATTACCAACCCGCTCGACGCGATGGTGTGGGTGTTGCAGAAGGCGAGCGGGCTGCCGGCCAAGCGGGTTGTGGGCATGGCCGGGGTGCTGGATTCAGCGCGCTTCCGTTATTTTTTGGCTGAGGAATTGGGTGTTTCCGTCGAGGATGTGACGGCGTTTGTGCTCGGTGGCCACGGCGATACCATGGTGCCGCTCACGCGCTATTCCACGGTGGCGGGGATACCGCTGCCGGATCTGGTGAAGATGGGCTGGATGAAGCAGAAGCGGCTTGATGAGATTGTGCAGCGCACGCGCGACGGCGGGGCGGAGATCGTCGAGCTGTTGAAGACCGGATCGGCTTTTTATGCGCCGGCCTCGGCGGCGATCCAGATGGCTGAAAGCTTTCTCAAGGACAAGAAGCGGGTGCTGCCTTGCGCCGCCCAGTTGAACGGCGAGTATGGCCTGAAGGGCGTCTATGTTGGCGTGCCGGCGGTGATCGGTGCCGGGGGCGTTGAGCGGATTGTGGAGATCAAACTCGACCGCAGTGAAAAAGCTGCTTTCAACAAATCGGTGCGCGCGGTCGAAGGGCTTATCGACGCGATTAAAGCGCTGAAGAAGAAGAAGAAGAAGTAAGGCGCATATGAACACTGACAAAAAACCGGCCAGAAGCCTGTGAACATTCACGAATATCAGGCCAAAAGCTTGCTCGCCGGGTATGGCGTGGCGATTGCGCGCGGCAAAGCGGTACTGGAGCCGAGCGAGGCAGCAGCCGCGGTCACCGAACTAGGCGGGCCGGTATGGGTGGTGAAGGCGCAAATTCATGCCGGCGGGCGCGGCAAGGCCGGCGGCGTTAAAATATGCAAGAGCGCCGAGGAAGCGGTGGCAACCGCACAAGGCATGTTCGGCAAAGTTCTGGTGACGCATCAGACCGGGCCGGCCGGCAAGGAAGTGCGCCGGGTGTTTATCGAAGAAGGCTGCGATATTGCCAATGAGCTATATGTCGGCGCGGTGATCGACCGCACCACCGGGCGCGTGGCCTTCATGGCCTCCTCCGAAGGCGGGGTGGAGATCGAACAGGTGGCCGAAGCGACGCCTGAGAAGATCATCACCGTCACCATCGATCCGGCGAGCGGCTGCCAGGGGTTTCATGCGCGCAAGCTGGCGTTTGGCCTGGGGCTTAAAGGCAAATCATTCAAAGCGGCGCTCAAGCTGTTCCCCGCACTTTATGACGCGATGCTCGGCAGCGATGCCTCCATGCTGGAAATCAACCCGCTGGTGGTCACCGGAGACGGCGATCTTCTGACCCTCGATGCGAAGATGAATTTTGACGACAATGCGCTCTATCGCCATCCCGATATCGCGGCGCTGCGCGACGAAAGCGAAGAAGACCCGGCCGAGCGCCGGGCGGCGGAGCATGAGCTTAACTATATCAAGCTCGACGGCTCAATCGGCTGCATGGTGAACGGCGCCGGCTTGGCGATGGCGACGATGGATATCATCAAGCTGAACGGCGGCTCGCCGGCCAACTTCCTCGATGTTGGCGGCGGGGCGACGCGCGAGCGGGTGACCGAGGCGTTTAAGATTCTGCTGGCCGACAGCAATGTAAAAGGCGTGTTGGTCAATATCTTCGGCGGCATCATGCGCTGCGATGTGATTGCCGAGGGCATCGTCGCGGCGGCCGGTGAAATCGGCATTTCGGTGCCGCTGGTGGTGCGTCTCGAAGGCACCAATGTCGACCAGGGCAAAGCGATCCTGGCGGCAAGCGGCTATGCCATTATTTCGGCCGATGATTTGGGCGACGCGGCGGTGAAAATCGTCGCTGCCGTGGCGGAGGTAAGCTAATGGCGGTTCTGGTCGGGGCGGAGACGAAAGTCCTCTGCCAAGGGTTTACCGGCGCGCAAGGCACATTCCATTCCGAGCAAGCGATTGCCTATGGCACGCGCATGGTCGGCGGCGTCACGCCAGGCAAAGGCGGGACCAAGCATCTCGATTTGCCGGTGTTCGACACGGTGGGTGATGCGATGGCGGCGACGGCGGCCGATGCCAGTGTGATCTATGTGCCCGCAGCCTATGCGGCGGATGCGATTTTGGAAGCGATCGACGCCGAAGTCGGGCTGATCGTCTGCATCACCGAGGGTATCCCGGTGCTCGACATGGTGCGGGTTAAGCGCGCGCTCGATGGCTCAAAAAGCCGGCTGATCGGGCCCAATTGCCCTGGCATCATCACGCCGGGCGCCTGCAAGATCGGCATTATGCCGGGTCATATCCACCGCACCGGCAGCGTGGGTATTGTCTCACGCTCCGGCACGCTTACCTATGAAGCTGTGGCGCAGACAACCGCTGCCGGGCTCGGCCAATCGACCTGTATCGGCATTGGCGGCGACCCGGTAAACGGCACGAATTTCATTGACTGCCTGGAGCTGTTTTTGGCCGATGCGCAGACGGAAGCGATTGTGATGATCGGCGAGATCGGCGGCAGCGCGGAAGAAGACGCGGCGGCGTTTTTGACTTCAGAGAAAGTTAAGAAGCCTGTGGTTGGATTCATTGCCGGGTTGACGGCGCCGCCGGGCCGCCGCATGGGCCATGCCGGCGCGATCATCTCTGGCGGCAAGGGCGGCGCAGGCGATAAGATCGAGGCGATGAAACGCGCCGGTATCGCGGTATCGCAGTCACCTGCCGGTATTGGCACCACGATGGTGGAATTGCTAAAAAGCTGATCCCACCCAGCCGCAACAGCGGCGGATTTGGCATGAACAAACACGACACATCGTTTTTGCACGGTTCGAACACCGCCTTTATTGAGGCGTTGTTCGAGAATTACTCGCGCGACCCGAATTCGGTCGAGCCCAGTTGGCGCGCCTATTTCGCCGATATGAACGGCGCCGAGGCGGAAACTGCCGACGCACAAGGTGCCAAACCTAACGGCGGCGCAGTAGCTTCGGAGTTGTCGGGGCCGGAGCCCGAGCCGGAGCCGCGTTCCATTCCGGCGGAGGCGGCAGCCGGCGTACCTGCAGCGACGGTGGATTCGATCCGCGCGCTGATGCTGATCCGGGCGCATCGCGTGCGCGGGCATCTCTTGGCCGATCTCGACCCGCTGGGGCGCAACGGCGATGCCAGCCATCCCGAGCTAGACCCCGCCTCTTATGGTTTTACCGATGCCGATTACGACCATCCGATTTATGTCGATGGCGTGTTGGGCATGCAGTGGGCGACGCTCAAACAAGTGGTCTCGGTGGTGCGCGAAACCTATTGCGGGCGGATCGGCGTCGAATTCATGCATATCCAGGATGCGCAGCAAAAGGCGTGGATCCAGATGGCCATGGAAGGCAGCCGCAACCGCGCCAATCTGAGCCAAGGCGACAAGCTGGAGATTCTCCGCCACCTCGACGAAGCCGAGGGTTTCGAACGCTTTCTCGATATCAAATATCCCGGCACCAAGCGGTTTTCGCTCGAGGGCTCGGAAAGCATCGTGCCGGCGCTGGAAACGCTGATCGAAGGCGCCGCCGCCTGGGGGGTGCGCGATATCACCATCGGCATGGCGCATCGCGGCCGCCTGAATGTGCTGACCAGCATCATGGGCAAATCCTATGCCGCGGTGTTTTCCGAATTTCAGGGCGAGGCCGCCCATCCCGCCGATGTGCAGGGCTCGGGCGACGTCAAATATCATCTCGGCGTGTCGACCGACCGCGAGCTGCCGGACGGCACGAAGCTTCACTTGTCGCTGACGCCCAACCCGTCGCATCTGGAGGCGGTCAATCCGGTGGTGCTGGGCAAGGTCCGGGCCAAGCAGACGCTGGCCGGCGATTGGGAGCGCGAGCGGGTGATGGGCATTCTCCTGCACGGCGACGCATCCTTTGCCGGCCAAGGCACGGTGGCGGAAACGCTGGAACTCTCCAATCTGCGGGGCTATCGCACCGGCGGCACCATCCATATCATCATCAACAACCAGATCGGCTTTACCACCAGCCCGAGCTTCGCGCGCTCCTCGCCCTACCCGTCGGACGCGGCGAAAATCATCCAGGCGCCGATTTTTCACGTGAATGGCGACGATCCCGAAGCGGTGGTGCATGTCTGCCGCATGGCCGCGGAATATCGCCAGCGCTTTCACCGCGATATTGTGATCGACGTGTTTTGCTATCGCCGCCACGGCCATAACGAAGGCGACGAACCGGCCTTTACCCAGCCGGTCATGTACCGCGCCATCGAACAGCAGACGACGACGCGGCAACTCTATTCAGAACGGCTGGTGGCAGAAGATGTGCTATCCGCCGCCGAGGCGACCAGCCTGGCTGAAAGCTTCCAAGCGCGGCTCGAAGAGGAATTGGCGGCGTCCAAGAGCTACCGGCCCAACAAGGCGGATTGGCTGGAGGGTGCGTGGCGCGGCTTTGAAGCGGCGCCGTCGGAACATGGGCCGGGCGAAACCGCGGTCGAGATCGATGTGCTGCGCCACCTCGGCGCCGCCATTACCAACGTGCCGGCGGAATTTAACTTGCATCCACGCCTCAACCGGATCCTCGGCGCACGCCGCAAGATGATCGATTCAGGCGAAAAGATCGATTGGGCGATGGCCGAGGCGATGGCCTTCGGATCGCTGATGCTAGAAGGCAATGCGGTGCGCTTGTCGGGGCAGGATTGCTCGCGCGGCACGTTTTCGCAGCGCCACGCCGCGCTGTTTGACCAGCAGAGCGAAGCGCGCCATATCCCGCTCAACCATATCGCTGACGATCAGGAACGGCTCGAAATCTCCGACAGCCTGTTATCGGAAGTCGGCGTGCTCGGCTTTGAATACGGCTATTCCATCGCCGATCCGAATACGCTGGTGTTGTGGGAAGCGCAGTTCGGCGATTTCGCCAATGGCGCGCAGGTCGTGATCGATCAGTTCATCGCCTCGGGCGAAAGCAAATGGCTGCGCATGTCGGGCCTGGTGATGCTGCTGCCGCATGGCCATGAGGGCCAGGGGCCGGAGCATAGCTCGGCCCGGATGGAGCGCTTTCTGCAACTCGCCGCAGAAGGCAATATCCAGGTTGTGAACTGCACCACCCCGGCGTCGTTTTTCCATGTGCTGCGCCGCCAGTTGCGCCGCAGCTACCGCAAGCCGCTGATTGTGATGTCGCCGAAATCGCTGCTACGCCACAAGCGGTGCGTCTCGGCGCTGGAGGATTTCGCGCCCGGAACCCATTTCCACCGGGTGATCGGCGAAGCCGACGGCTATGGCGCGGGCGAGGATATCCGCCGTGTGGTGCTGTGCAGCGGCAAGGTCTATTACGATTTACTTGAACGCCGGGGCGAACAAAACATCGCCGATGTGGCGCTACTCCGCATGGAGCAAATCGCGCCATTTCCAAGCCGCAGCCTGACCGTGGAATTGGCCAAATATCCGCGCGCGGAAATCGTCTGGTGCCAGGAAGAGCCGCAAAATCAGGGCGCCTGGAGCTATGCTGCGCTACGCATCGATGCGGTGTTGGAAGGCCTCAGCGACACGGTGCGCAGGCTGCGCTATGTCGGCCGGCCGGAAGCCGCTTCGCCGGCCAGCGGCTCTTTCAAAATTCACCTGCGCGAGCAGAAACTGCTGGTCGACGAAGCGCTCGCAGCGCCGGATGCGGACGGCGGCTCGAAGGGGGCACAGTCATGACGCTTGAGATTATCGTACCGGAACTGGGCGAATCGGTGACCGAAGCGACAGTTGCCAAATGGTTCAAGGCACCGGGCGACGCGGTGGCGCTGGATGAGCCGTTGGTCGAGCTTGAGACCGACAAAGTAGCGCTTGAAGTGAACGCCGCCAGCGCCGGCGTGCTTACCGATATCATCGTCAGCGCAGGCGAGGACGTTGCGGTCGGCGCCGTGCTCGGCCATCTCGCTGAAGGCACAGGCGCGGTGAAGGCCGCGGTGAAGGACGCGGTGAAGGCCACGGAGATTTCCGCGGCGGCGCCCAAAGCCGTGACGCCGGATGCCATGCCGGCCGCCCCGCCAGCCGCCCCGCCGGTTCTCTCGCCGGCGGTGCGCAAGCTGATTGAGGAAAGCGGTCTCGATGCCAACGAAGTCCAGGGCAGCGGCAAGGACGGGCGGATTTTGAAAGGCGATGTGCTGGAGCTGATCGCGGCGCCTGGCGCGCCCGAAGCGCCACAAACTGCCGAGACTGCCGAAACTGCCAAGATCGCAGCGCCCGCCACGGCGGCGGCTGGGTCGGCGCGTGAGGAGCGCGTACCGATGTCGCGCCTGCGCCGGCGCGTGGCCGAGCGCCTGAAAGAGGCGCAAAACACCGCCGCCATGCTGACCACGTTCAACGAAGCGGATATGAGCCACGTCATGGCGGCGCGCGCCGAATACCGCGATGCCTTCGAGAAAAAACATGGTGTGCGCCTCGGCTTCATGTCGTTTTTCGTCAAGGCGGCGATTGCCGCGCTCAAGGATATTCCGGCGGTCAATGCCGAGATCGATGGCGCCGACATCGTCTACAAGAAATATTACCATATCGGCGTTGCAGTCAGCGCACCGCAGGGCCTGGTGGTGCCGGTGCTGCGCGATGCCGACCAGTTGGGCTTCGCCGAGATTGAAAAGCGCATCGCCGCGCTTGGCGTGAAGGCGCGCGACGGCAAGCTCTCCATGGATGATCTGTCGGGCGGCACGTTTACCATCTCCAACGGCGGCGTCTTCGGCTCGCTGATGTCGACGCCAATTCTCAACCCGCCGCAATCCGGCATCCTCGGCATGCATAAGATTCAGGAGCGGCCGATCGCCATCGACGGCGAGATACATATCCGCCCGATGATGTATCTCGCACTCAGCTATGATCACCGCCTGATCGACGGCAGCGAAGCAGTCACGTTTCTGGTGCGCGTCAAGGAGTGCATTGAGGCGCCTGAGCGGCTATTGCTCGACCTCTAGCGGATCACACCGAACCTCAAAGGCAGACGAAAATGAGCGAGAACAAATTCGATGTTGTGGTCATTGGCTCGGGGCCGGGCGGTTATGTTGCCGCCATCCGGGCGGCACAGCTCGGCCTGAAAACCGCCTGCGTGGAGAAGGACCCGGCGCTCGGCGGCACGTGCCTCAATGTCGGCTGCATTCCGTCCAAGGCGCTGTTGCAAGCGTCCGAGGAATATGCCCATGCCGGCAAGGGGCTGGCGCGCCACGGCGTGATGATCGAGGGCCTCAGCTTGGACCTGGCGGTTATGATGGGACACAAAGACAAGGTGGTCGGCGATCTCACCAAAGGCATTGCGCATCTTTTTAAGAATAACGAGATCACTCACATTGCCGGCACCGGCGCACTCGGCGCAACCGGCGAGGTCATCGTCCGCGCCGCCGACGGCAGCGAAACCAAGCTGCAGGCCGGCGCCACCATTATCGCCACCGGTAGCGCCGCGGCCAGCTTGCCGGGCATCGAGATCGATGAGAAACGCATTGTCAGCTCGACCGGGGCGCTGGCGCTGGATGCGGTACCGGGCCATCTCGCGGTGATCGGTGCGGGCTATATCGGCTTGGAGATGGCCTCGGTGTGGGGCCGCCTCGGCGCCAAGATCACGGTGATCGAATTTCTCGACCGCATCGTACCCGGCATGGACGGCGAACTGGCCGGCCAGTTTCAGAAAATGCTGCGGCGCCAGAAAATGAAGTTCAAACTCTCGACCAAAGTGACCGCCGCAGAAGTGAGCGACAACGGCGTGAGCCTGATCATGGAGCCGGTCGCCGGCGGTGCTCAGGAAACGCTCGACGCCGATGTGGTCCTGGTCGCAGTTGGGCGGCGCCCCTACACCGAAGGGCTCGGCCTCGAGCAGGCCGGCGTCGCGTACGACAGAGCCGGGCGCATCGAGGTCAGTGAAACTTACGAAAGCAATGTCGCCGGGGTCTACGCCATCGGCGATGTCATCAAAGGCCCGATGCTGGCGCACAAGGCCGAGGACGAAGGCGTCGCCGTGGCGGAAATCATCGCCGGCCAGAAGAGCCATGTGAATTACGCCGCCATCCCGGGAGTGGTCTATACCCAGCCCGAGCTCGCCTCGGTTGGACAAACCGAAGAGCAGCTACAGGAAGCCGGTATCGACTATAATTCCGGCAGCTTCCCGTTTATCGCCAACGGCCGGGCGCGCGCCATGTCGGCGACCGACGGCTTCGTGAAAATACTGGCCGATGCCACCAGCGACCGCATTCTCGGTGTGCACATCATGGGCGCCGACGCCGGCACGCTGATTGCCGAAGCGGTGCTGGCGATCGAGCTTGGCGCCTCAGCCGAGGATCTGGCGCGCACCTGCCATGCCCACCCGACACTCAGCGAAGCCATCAAGGAAGCGGCAATGGACGTCGCCGAACGCGCGATTCACGTATAGCGCCAAACCGGCGCGTTCCTCGCCCGTAAAAGGCCCTTCCTCGCGAGCTGAGAGCACTTTACCATAGTAATCCTAGGGTGTTACTGATTCAGGCTGGCAGGGCGAGCCATTTGGGAATTCTCGAATTGGCGCGGCGCTGAGGAGCGTAACCAAATGGAAAATTTTACACCGATATCGGCATTGCTCGGCGGCACGGCAATTGGCATTGCCGCGGCGATACTGTTGTTCGCCAACGGGCGCATTGCGGGCATCAGCGGCATCTCGAGTGGGTTGGTGTTTTTGCCGCGAGGTGATTCCGCTTGGCGGGTAGTTTTTCTCGGCGGCCTGATAGGCGGCGCGTTTGTGCACCGGGTCATCTTCGGCTGGTCGGAAAATATCACGCTCGATGCGTCTTGGCCGCTTCTGGTCGCGGGTGGCTTGCTCGTTGGTTTTGGAACTCGGCTAGGTGGGGGCTGCACCAGCGGTCACGGGGTCTGCGGCATAGGCCGCTTTTCCATACGTTCGATCGTGGCGGTGGTGACCTTCATGCTAGCGGCCGGCGCGACAGTCTATGTCGTCCGCCACGTCGTGGGGGGTTAAGCCATGGTTAAGCTGGTCATGGCCAAGCTTATCAGCGCCAAGCTTATCAGCGCAGTTGTTGCGGGCGTGGTGTTTGGATGTTGCCTCGGTCTTTCGCATATGGTCGACCCCGCCAAGGTGCTCGGATTTCTCGACGTCGCCGGGGCGTGGGACCCAAGTCTGATCTTAGTGATGGCGAGCGCCACGGGCGTCGCGGGCGTTGCCTTTTGGTTTGTTTCCTATCGTACGCGGCCGTTTTTCGAGAAGGCGTTCATGCTACCGACGGTGAAACATATCGACGTAAAGCTGGTAGGCGGTGCGGTCTTGTTCGGCGTCGGCTGGGGCTTAGTGGGGTTTTGCCCGGGGCCGGCGATCGCCTCTTTCACGTATGGCGATCCAAGCTCGCTCATCTTTGTCGCGGCCATGATAGCGGGCTTCGGCCTGACTAAGTTGATCCCCGATACACCCCGCGCCGTTCCTGCCTGACATTGCCGGTTGCGGTATCGCAAGTGAGTCCACCTGCTCGGGATTTGCTCTAGGCGGCTTCACGCAAGAAATTCTCGATGGTACTTGCGAATGCCTCGAGATCGTCCCACGGGATCATATGTCCGACACCGTCTATGCGAATTGACCGACACTCGGGGATCAGGCTGGTAATTTCCGCGGCATCCGCGTCGGTGATCGTGCCGCCTGTCTCGGCGTAGATGAGCAGCGTCGGAGACGCAATCGCGGGCATTAAGACATGCACGTCTTCTTCGTGAAAAGATCGATGCGTTTGGGTAACCGCCTTGACCGTGCATGTCGGCAGCCATTGGTCGCGTAACGCGATTTGCTGTGCAGTCCAGTTTTTCAGAAGCGGACTTGAGGCATCGGTCGCCTGACCGTGTGAGGCAGCACGCATGCCGTCCAAATACCATTGCAAGACGATCGGATAGTCGCGCCTGCCTGGGCCCGAGACAGGCGGGTCGACTAAAATCAGCGGTCCCACCAGCGACGGCGAATCCGCCGCCAGCTTGATGGCGATTCTGGCGCCCATCGAATGGCCGGCGACGATCGGATTCTCGAGGCCAAGTTGCTCGATAACGCCTTGCACATCCGCGGCGTAATCGGCCAGCCAATATTCGAGATCGTCGCCGCAGGATGAAAGGCCGCGTCCGCGGATGTCCAGCGTGAACACATGACAGAAGTCAGCCAGACGACGGCTGACAAAATCCCACATAATGGCTGGGCTGGTGATGCCTGGTAACAAAACGAGCGGCGGTCCGTCTCCCGCAAACTCATGATAATGCAGCCGAACGCCACCGACGGTTAGGTGTCGGCCACTGGGTTGGACGGTCATGTGGGTTGGACGGTCATGTGGCTTGGTCACTCCGAAAGATGGGTATTGCAGGCGCGCGTGTGACGGAGCACTTCATCGTGCCGCAATGCTGCGCTTCTTGACAGTATGTAGCCAAATATTGGGAGTCAATCGGCCACGATTGCCGTTGGGGCCTTCGTCAATTTACGCGGCATCTTGGCCATGCAGGTTCAAAAAACGAAACCGCAGTAGCCCGTTGCACACGCGAATATCAAAAACCCCCATAGATTCACCGCCGGAGCGATCGGCAAGAAGCAGGCAGAGGAACATTGATGGCTTTGCGCTTGATAAACCATGCGGGTGGAATCGGACATGGCGGCCATCCTTTAACGGTGACTTCCACGTCACCTCATAGCTAGAACCAAAGGTCAGGCTGAGAATTTAGGCGCCGACCTATTCTTCATCCAACACGGACCTAATCTTGTTCGCCAAATCCGCCTTCCTGAACGGCTTCTGAAGGACATGCGTGGGCTTGTCGAGCCCATGTTGTTTGGCGAACGCTTCTTTCGCATAGCCGGTCATGAAAACGATCTTGGTGGCCGGGCTGCGGCGTCGGACCTCTGCCGCGAGGCCAGGGCCGTTCATGCCGCCAGGTAAAATCACGTCCGACAGCAACAAATTGATCGGGGTCGAGCACTCCAACACCTGCAACGCCGCTTCAGCGCTCGCCGCCTCGGCGATCTCGTAGCCGAGGCCGGAGAGCAAGGCAACGGCCAGTGTGCGCAGGTCAGCATCATCCTCCACGATTAGTATGACTTCACCTTGGGCTGATGGAATATCTGACCTCGCCTCGTTCAAATTCGGTTTGTCGATTTGTCCTAGCGAGCGCGGCAGATAGAGCTTGACCGAGGTCCCTTTGCCCGGCGCGCTGTATATCGTCACATTGCCGCCGGATTGTTTGGCAAAGCCATAGACCATGCTGAGGCCAAGTCCGGTTCCCTTGCCGACCTCCTTGGTGGTGAAGAACGGCTCGAAGACGTGCTTGAGCGCTTCGCTCGAAATGCCGCTGCCGGAGTCAGATACGCCGAGCATGATATAATCGCCGGGTTCGGCATCTGCTTGAGCGCCGGCGAAATCGTCGTCCAACACTAAGTTCGCCGTCTCGATGGTAAGCGTACCGCCCTCCGGCATGGCGTCGCGCGCATTGATCGATAAATTCAACAGCGCGTTTTCCAATTGCGATTGATCAGCGTGACAAAGCCACAGACCCGCCGCTTCAATGCTCTTTATCTCAATTGTTTCTCCCAGCGTGCGGCGCAGCAAATCCGCCATGCTGAGGACCAGTTGGTTAAGGTCGAGAGCCGTGGGCAGTAAAGTCTGCTTGCGCGAGAAGGCGAGAAGCCGGTCGGTCAACGCCGCGCCCCGCTCGGTGGCCTTTATACCGCGCTCGATCATCTCACCTACGCCTTTGTCGGCGCTCACGCTGTCGCGAATAAGTTCCAAATTACCCAGCATCACCGCCAGCAGATTGTTGAAGTCATGCGCAACGCCACCGGTTAACTGGCCCATAGCCTCCATTTTCTGCACCTGGCGGAACTGCTCCTCCATGAGTTTGCGCTCGGTAATATTCTCTAACACCGCCACGCTGAAGCGAAAATCGCCGTTGCAATCGAGAACTGGTGTTGATGCAACGTGGCACCAAACTGTTTGCCCATCTTTTCTGATGAAGCGTTTGTCCATCCCATATGCCGATGCCGCGCCCGCGATCATGGCATTTCTGCGCTTTTGGCTTTCCATCAGATCATCTGGATGCGTGATGTCAGCAATAGTCAGGGCATTAATTTCCCCGCCGGTAAAACCCAACATATTTTGCAGCGCTGGGTTGGCGTTTTGTATGCGGCCTTGATCGTCACTCATCGCGATGCCAACTCCGGCATTTTCGAACAGCGCGCGAAAACGCTCCTCGCTTTCGCGCAAGGTCTGTTCCCGCTTCTTGATGTCGGTGATATCGGTTCGAATACTTACAATGCCGCCGCCGGGCAGAACGCGATGGCTATGCTTGATCCAAGAGCCGTTTGCGAGTTGCTGTTCAAATGTGTCGGATGAATCTCGCCCCTCCCAAAAAGTCTTGAGGAATTCGTCAACCTGCCCAATGGCCTCGGGTATAGCGCCGCTCGCACAATACGCGCGACCGATATTTATGCGCGACTCACCTACCGTCAGTAGATGTGCCACCTCGGAGTAGATTTCCCGGTAGCGTTTGTTGGCGTAGACGAGGCGTTCATTCGAATCGAAAAGCACTAAGCCCTCGGCGGCATCGTCCACTGCTTCGCGCAGGCGCTGAAGCTCGAGTTCGGCGAGCTTGCGGGTGGTGATGTTGATGCACAACCCGACCATGCGCAGCGGTCTGCCATCGACGGCGCGAACCGTCCGGCCAACCGAGTGGACCCAGATATATTCGCCATCGGGCAAGTAGTAGCGGTATTCCACGTCATAAGGTGTATCGATTTCCAGGTGATTTCGCAGGCACCGCTTCACCTGAGCGCAGTCGTCGGGATGAATGTGCGACGTCCACAGATCATCGTCGTCCCAAATATCGAATTTTTCTGTAGCTTCCTCGTCGCCGCGGCCAAAGAGAAGCTGAAGCCCGGACGAACCCCAGTTCCATTTTTTCTCTACGTCCCAATCCCATATGGCGGGTGTTATCACCTGGAACGCGAGATCGAGCCGCTCCACCAGCTCTCGGTACTTGCCTTCAACTTCGCGGGCCGGCGTGCCGGATGTAGGCGCCGTGGTCTCCCGGAACCCGTCGATTACGCTCTCCAGCGCCGCCACTTGCCGCCGAAGTTCGCTATTTTCATCAGCGAGTTGAGAATTCGCCCTGCTCATCTGATGACCTGTAGACACCTTCGACTCCCTTGTTCCATCATTCCCCAACATAGCTCGTCATATAACCTGGTTAACGCAGTTAACATGGTCATGATTGCCGTCCAATGACCATCGATCGTGTGATCGAACATGACGGACAGTCAGGGCAGCCGACTGCCTGGCAATGCCGGTTGCCGTCTCGCGCGCCAGGGTGGGCCGCAGTGGAAGCGGCTATATCGGCCCAAAGTGAAAGATGGATTTATGTTGCCGCGTCGAAGTTGACGTGGTTAACCGGGGACGAACAACAAAACAATTGGGAATTCAAGATGTCAGCATTTGAAACGGCAACGAAGCTCTTCCACGCCTGCGAGAAACTCGAAGGTTGGGAAGGTTGTAAACAATATGCGGCGGACGGCGCCACATATTCTGGGCAATGTGAGCCGCTTATGGATATCACAACGCTTGAGGGATATTGCGATTGGATGGCCGGCCTGGGCAAAGGCCCGTTGAAAGGTTGCAGCTATGTACTCAACGGCTCGTCTTATGACGAGGCCAACAAGATGGCTATTTTCTTTGGCACCATTACCGGGACCCATGTGGCTGACGGCGGGCCTGTTCCGCCGACGAACAAGGAAACCGTCACAGATTATGTTTACGCCTATACGATGAACGACGCCGGCAAAGTCACGAAAATGCGCAAGATTTGGAACGCGTCCTGGACCTTGAAGGAACTCGGCTGGATGTAGCGCCAAGCGCTGGAACGCGCATGACAGGCCTTTCCTCCCCATTGCATATTCTGTGGGGAGAAAGGGTTTGGGTTGGACGGGCGAGCCAAGCGCGCGGAGCGCGCTCAAGTAGTCAATTACGGCGATATTGAACTTAACTCTTCCGAGCGCGCCCCGCGCGCTTGGTTCTCCCCTTCTCCCCAACCCCTCGTCCCCGCTGGGGAAGAGGGGCTTGATCTATCAGCGTGCTCTCGGGTGCGCCGCGTTGTAGGCGGCCATCAAGCTCGCTTCATCGACCTCGGTGTAGCGCTGGGTGGTGGTGAGGCTGGCGTGGCCGAGCAGTTCCTGGATGCTGCGCAGATCGCCGCCATCGGCCAATAGATGGGTGGCAAAACTGTGGCGCAGCGCATGCGGAGTGGCGCTCGGCGGCAGGCCGAGGGCGCCGCGCAGACGCGCCATGCCGGACTGGATGACGCGTGCGCCCAGGCGCCCGCCGCGCGCACCCACAAACAGCGGCCCGCCGGCTTCGAGCGCAAGCGGACAGGCAGCGCGGTAATCTGCGATCGCCTTATTGACCACGGGTAGCACCGGCACGCCGCGCTCCTTGTCGCCTTTACCGCGCACCAGCAACACATCGGCGCCAGTGACATCGCGGCCGTCAAGGCCGAGCGCCTCGCCGATGCGCAAGCCGCAGCCGTAGAGTAGCAACAGCACCGCCGCGTCGCGCTTGGCGATCCACGACTGGGTGTTGTTGGCGCTGGCCGCGCCGTCCTCCGCCGCGGCGACAACCGCGCTGGCCTGGCCGGTGGTTAACGGGCGCGGCACAGCGTGCGGCAGACGCGGGCTCCTAAGCGACGCGACGGCGCCGTTCGATGCCAATTGCTCACGCTCGAGATGGCGAAAAAAACCGCGCAGTACTGAGACGGCGCGGGCGGTTGAGGTCTTGGCACGGTTCTCAGCAGCACGGCGAGCGAGATAGCTGCGGAAATCGGCGGCGCGCAGACCTTCCAGCCCGGCGAAGCTGACCGGCCCGCCCAAATGCACCATCAGAAATGCGAAAAATGCTGAGAGATCGCGCAGATAGGCGCTCACCGTATGGTTTGACGAGCGCCGCTCATCAGCCAGCCAGCGGCGCCAGGATTCCACCGCGTCGATCACCGCTGCATCGGCGACAAATGTGACGCCACCAATGGTTACGCCGCCGATCTCAGTGCCCGGCGTTGACAGGTCTGGAGCTTCGGCGGCGATAGCGGCACTCCCCTATGTGACTAGCTGAGAATTGACTGCCCGGTCTTTTCCCAATCGGCGAGGAATGTGGCCAGGCCAATGTCGGTGAGCGGATGCTGCGCCAGTTTGCGCAGCACGGCGGGTGGCACGGTGGCAACATCGGCGCCGAGCTTTGCCGCCTCAATCAAATGGATGGGATCGCGGATCGAGGCAACCAGCACTTCGGTGTGCAGCGTGTCGGGGTAATTGCTGTAGATGGTAACGATCTCCTCGATCAGTACCATGCCATCCTGGCCGATATCATCGAGCCGCCCGACAAAGGGCGAGATGAAGGTGGCCCCGGCTTTGGCCGCCAGCAACGCTTGAGCGGCGGAAAAACACAGCGTCACATTGACCATTGTCCCGGCCTGGCTGAGCGTACGGCAGGCTTTGAGACCATCCCAGGTGAGCGGCACCTTGACCGCTATATTGGGCGCGATTCCGGCCAGGCGCCTGCCCTCCTCGATCATCGAGTCGGCGTCTGTCGCGGTCACTTCAGCGCTGACTGGCCCCTCGACGATTTGACAAATGCGGGTGACCGTCTCGATAAAATCGCCGCCTGATTTATGGATCAGCGACGGATTGGTGGTCACGCCGTCGAGCAGCCCGGTGGCCGCTAAATCCTCGATCTCTCCGATTTCCGCCGTATCGACGAAGAATTTCATGCCCTGCTATCCCTTGTTGAATGCTCCCACCGCGCCCAAATCCCGCGACCGGCAGAGCGCCAGCGCAGGACGCTGAAAACGCCCGGCTTGAGGCGGCGGCGAGTCGTTGGCACATTTTATCGGATGGCTAAGAACGACGCCACTTTAACCCCGCCCGAGACCGGCGACGATACGGCCCGTATCGCCGTCCTGCTGCCGCTCGGGCTCGACACCGCCTATGACTATCTGGTCCCGGCCGGGGAATGCGCGCCCGAGGGCGCGTTTGTCCGCGTGCCGCTCGGCAGCCGCGAGGTTACGGGCGTGGTTTGGAGAACGGTCGAGGACGATGGTGACGCCAGCCTGACGCGCGACCGGCTGAAATATATCAACAGCGTTTTGCCGGTGCCGCCGCTGCCTGAAAGCGTGCGCAAGCTGGTCGATTGGGTGGCGGAATACACTTTGGCGAAGCGCGGCGCGGTATTGCGCATGGCGATGAGCGTGCCGGCGGCGTTGGAGCCGGCCAAAATGCGCGTGGCATATCTTGCCGGCGAGAATTTACCCGAGCGCCTCACGCCGGCGCGCCAGCGCGTGTTGGACTTATTGTCCGACGGCCTGCCGCGCGGCGCCCAAGAGGTGGCGCACGAGGCCGCCGTCAGCGCCGGCGTGGTGCGCGGGCTCGCCGACAGCGGCGCGCTCAGGCACGTGTCACTGCCTGCCTGGCAAGCACCAGAACCGCCGGATTGGCGCCTGCCGCGCGCCACGCTATCGGCGGATCAACGGGTAGCTGCGGACGCGCTCGCAGCGCGCGTGCGCGAGACTGGGTTTAGCGTCACCCTGCTGGACGGGGTGACGGGATCAGGCAAGACGGAGGTTTATTTCGAGGCCGTCGCGGCGGCGTTGGAAGCGGAGCGCCAGGTGCTGGTGATGCTGCCGGAGATTTCCCTCGGCATACAATGGCTGGGACGCTTCCGCGCGCGTTTTGGCACCGCGCCGGCGGTGTGGCATTCGGAACTCGGCCAGCGCGCGCGACGCGAGACCTGGCGCGGCGTGGCAGACGGCAGCCTGCGCGTTGTCGTCGGCGCGCGCTCGGCGCTTTGGCTTCCGTTCGCCGAACTTGGCCTGATCGTCGTGGACGAAGAGCATGACAGCGCGTTCAAGCAGGAAGACGGCGTGATCTACCATGCCCGCGATATGGCGGTGATGCGCAGCCGTCTGGCAGCCTGCCCACTGGTGCTCAGCTCGGCCACGCCGTCGCTCGAAACCCTCGGCAATGTGCGCAGCGGGCGCTACCAAAGCCTGGACCTGCCGGACCGTCATGGCGGCGCCCAACTGCCGCATATTGAGACCGTCGATATGCGCGCCACGCCACCACCCCGAGGCGCTTGGATTTCACCGCCGCTGCGCGAGGCGATGGCGGAAAGCTTTGCCGCCGGGCAGCAGGCGGTGCTGTTCCTGAACCGGCGCGGCTATGCACCGCTGACGCTGTGCCGCGCCTGCGGCCATCGGCTCGAATGCCCCAATTGCACCGCCTGGCTGGTCGCTCATCGCTTTTCCGACACCCTCAATTGCCATCATTGCGGCTATCGCCGGCGCCAACCCGAGGCCTGCCCGGAATGCGAAACCGAGGGCCGCATGGCGGCGTGCGGGCCGGGCGTGGAACGGGTGGCCGAAGAAGCGGCGGCTTTATTCCCCGAGGTGCGCAGCGAAATCGTCACCAGCGACACCATCGCCGGGCCAGGTGAAGCGGCGGATTTTATCGCCCGCATCGAGAAGCGCGAAATCGATCTTTTGATCGGCACCCAGATCATCGCCAAGGGCCATCATTTTCCGTTGCTCACACTGGTTGGTGTGATCGACGCCGATCTTGGCCTTGCCGGTGGCGATTTGCGCGCCGCAGAGCGCACCTACCAACTGCTGCATCAGGTCGCCGGGCGGGCCGGACGAGCGCGCCATCCCGGGCGTGTGCTGCTGCAAACCTATATGCCGGAACATCCGGTCATGGCGGCGCTGGCGACCGGCGGGCGCGAAGCTTTCCTGGCGCGCGAGGCGGAAGCGCGCGAGCAGCATGGCCAGCCGCCGGCCGGGCGGCTCGCCGCGATTATCCTGTCGGGGCGCAACGAGGCCAGCGTCGCCGCGACCGCCCGCGCACTTGCCCGCATCGCGCGCCGCACCCTGCCGGCGGACGGCGGCATTGAAGTTCTCGGGCCGGCACCGGCCGCTATGGCGCTGTTACGCGGACGCTATCGTTACCGCCTGTTGATCAAATGCGCGCGCGCGGTGTTGCCGCAGCCATGGCTGCGCCGTTGGCTCGCCGACCTCGACGCGCCTTCTCGCGTAACGCTTCGGGTGGACGTTGATCCGTATAGCTTTTTATAGAACTAAGATGTTGAAATAATTATAATAATATGACTTTTCGGAGTCAGTTGCGTGACCATATACAGTATGTTACTTATCGCCTGCTTTTCGGGCGGAGGGACTGCTCGGAAGGGCTGATTTACGGCCAATTCAGCTTAGAAATTCAGCGCAGAAAAATACCAAGAACCGTCGGATAAGCCACGGCGGCAGAGTTGAGGGAATGAAGTTCGGTGGCAGCCAAATCCACAGGTCAGAGTGATCTCGCCAAGCGCTATGCGACGGCGTTTTTTGATCTTGCACTGGAGCAGGATCAGCTTGATAAACTGGCCGGAGAGCTCAGTGATTTAAGCGCCCTGATGGATGAAAGCGCCGATCTGGCGCGCCTCGTCCGCAGCCCGATTGTCTCGCGCGGCGAACAGGGCGCCGCGATGGCAGCCATTATCAGCCGCGCTGGCATGTCGAGTTTCGTCGGAAATTTAGTTGGCCTGATGGCCCAGAACCGCCGGCTGTTTGCCTTGAAAGGTACAATCGCCGCGTTTCAGACGCTGGTGGCCGAGCATCGCGGGGAAGTTTCCGCGGAGGTCACCTCGGCCAGCGAATTGAAGCCAGCACATTTGAGCGCCGTCAAAGAGGCGCTTAAGAAAATCGTCGGCCGCGACGTCGCGTTGGAAACCACGGTCGACCCGAGTTTGATTGGTGGACTGATCGTCAAGGTCGGTTCACGCATGATCGACAATTCACTACGGACGAAGCTCGAAAATCTTGAGCTCGCCATGAAAGGGATTTGAGAATGGACATCGGCGCCGCTGAAGTATCGGCAATCCTCAAAGAGCAAATCGCCAATTTTGGCACCGAAGCGGATGTCGCCGAGGTCGGACAAGTGCTCTCCGTGGGTGACGGTGTCGCTCGCGTTTATGGTCTGGATAACGTCCAGGCCGGCGAGATGGTCGAATTTCCAGGCAATATCCGCGGCATGGCGCTCAATCTTGAGACCGACAATGTCGGCGTCGTGATTTTCGGCGAGGATCGGGCGATCAAGGAAGGCGATACGGTTAAGCGGACCGGTGCCATCGTCGAAGTCCCGGTCGGCAAAGGCCTGTTGGGCCGCGTCGTGGACCCGCTCGGCAATCCGATCGACGGCAAAGGCCCGATCGATTTCACCGAGATGAAGCGCATCGAAGTCAAAGCGCCCGGCATTATCCCGCGCCAGTCGGTGAACGAGCCGGTCCAGACCGGCCTCAAGGCACTCGACGCCTTGGTCCCTGTCGGACGCGGCCAGCGCGAATTGATCATTGGTGATCGCCAGACCGGCAAGACCGCCGTCGCGATTGATACCATCATCAATCAGAAGGGCATCAACGCCAGCGGCGACGAAAGCAAAAAGCTCTATTGCATCTATGTGGCCATCGGGCAAAAACGCTCGACCGTGGCTCAAGTGATGAAGACGCTGGAAGAGAACGGCGCCCTGGAATACACCATCATCGTCTCCGCCACCGCTTCCGAAGCGGCGCCCCTGCAGTTTCTCGCACCCTATTCGGGCTGCACCATGGGTGAATATTTCCGCGACAACGGCATGCATGCCGTGATCATTTATGACGATCTCTCAAAGCAAGCGGTGGCCTATCGCCAGATGTCACTCCTGCTCCGCCGCCCGCCGGGCCGTGAAGCCTATCCGGGCGACGTGTTCTACCTCCATTCCCGCTTGTTGGAGCGCGCCGCAAAAATGAACGCTGATCATGGCGGCGGATCGCTAACGGCGCTGCCGGTGATCGAAACCCAGGCGGGCGACGTGTCGGCCTATATTCCGACCAACGTGATCTCGATTACCGATGGTCAGATTTTCTTGGAAACCACTCTCTTCTATCAGGGCATCCGCCCAGCTATTAACGTTGGTCTCTCGGTCAGCCGGGTGGGCTCAGCGGCGCAGATCAAGGCGATGAGGAAGGTTGCCGGGCGCATTAAGCTGGAGCTAGCGCAGTACCGCGAGATGGCAGCATTCGCGCAGTTTGGCTCGGATTTGGACGCCTCCACCCAACGCCTGCTGGCGCGTGGCGCGCGGCTTACAGAACTGCTCAAACAGGGGCAATATTCGCCGCTGGCGATCGAGGAGCAGGTAGTGGTTATCTTTGCCGGCGTGCGCGGCTATCTCGATGGCATCGAGGTTGAGCAAATCGGTCGTTTCGAGCAAGAATTTCTCGGTGAGATCCGCTCCGGTGGCGGCGATATTCTCGACGCCATCCGCACCAACGGCGAGATGAGCGAAGACAATGAAAAGAAGCTCGATTCGATGCTCGACGATTTCACCAAGAAATTCGCCTGAGCCCGACTGGTAAGACGGAGCATAACGCGAGATGGCCACTCTCAAGGACCTGCGCACCCGCATCGACAGCGTGACGCAGACCCAAAAGATCACCTCGGCTATGAAGATGGTCGCAGCAAGCAAACTGCGCCGTGCGCAGGAAGCCGCCGAAGCGGCGCGGCCTTATGCCGAACGGATGGAACGCATGGTCGGCAGCCTGGCCGAGATCATGCGCGAGCGCGAAGACGCACCGGCGATGCTGCGCGGCAATGGCGCCGACAACACCCATTTGATCATCGTTGCGTCATCGAACCGGGGTCTCTGCGGCGGCTTCAATTCCACGATCACCCGCGCCGTGCGCCTCAGAATCATGGAACTGCGCAACGACGGCAAGACGGTTAAAATATACTGCGTTGGGCGCAAGGGGCGCGAGCAATTGCAGCGCGAATTCGGCTCGCTGATCATCGGCAGCGCCGAGGAAACGTCGAAACGCGGCCCGACCTATGATGAAGCCGACGTGATCGGGCAAAAAATCACGACCCTATTCGAAGCCGGCGAATTCGATGTCTGCACCATTGTCTACAATCATTTTAAATCGGTGATGACCCAGATCGTCACCTTCCAGCAGATCATTCCGTTCGCCGATTCGGCGCATGGAGCGGAAGGCAATGACGCCGAGGAGCAGATCGACCGGGGCGGCGCGATATATGAATTCGAGCCGGAAGAGGCAGAAATTCTTGAGCAATTGCTGCCGTATAATTTATCGATTCAGGTGTTCCGCTCGCTCTTAGAAAACGCGGCAAGCGAACAGGGCGCGCGCATGACGGCGATGGACAGCGCCACGCGCAATGCCGGCGAGATGATCGACAAGCTGACCCTTAATTACAACCGCACCCGCCAAGCCAAGATCACCGGAGAATTGATTGAAATCATCTCCGGCGCCGAGGCTACCTAGGCGGGTTGACGGCTACGAAAACAAAACGCAACACAAAAACTGAATTCAAGCGCGACGGGAGCCAGGCCATGGCCACTACAGACACAAACGGCACCATTTCCCAGATTATGGGTGCGGTCGTCGATGTTCATTTCGACGGCGACTTGCCGGCGATTTTAAATGCGTTGGAGACCGACAATCACGGTAACCGGCTGGTGCTCGAAGTGGCGCAGCATCTCGGTGAGAGCACTGTGCGCTGCATCGCCATGGACACCACCGAAGGCTTGGTGCGCGGCCAGGCCGTGAGCGACACGGGCGCCGGCATTATGGTGCCGGTCGGGCCGGAAATGTTGGGGCGCATCATCAATGTGATCGGCGAGCCAATCGACGAGCGTGGCCCGGTGACCACCACCAAGTCCATGCCGATCCATGCCCCGGCCCCGGATTTCGTCGATCAGTCGACGGAAGCGGAAATTCTTGAGACCGGCATCAAGGTTGTCGATCTGCTGGCGCCTTACGCCAAGGGCGGTAAGATCGGCCTGTTTGGCGGCGCCGGCGTTGGCAAGACCGTGATCATCATGGAGCTGATCAACAATATTGCTAAGGCGCATGGCGGATATTCAGTATTCGCCGGCGTCGGCGAGCGCACCCGCGAAGGCAACGACCTTTATCACGAGATGATTGAATCCGGCATTATCGACCTGGAAGGCGCGAACTCGAAAGTGGCACTGGTCTATGGCCAGATGAACGAACCGCCAGGCGCGCGTGCGCGGGTTGGTCTCACGGGCCTCGCTCAGGCGGAGTATTTCCGCGATGAGGAAGGCCAGGACGTGCTCTTTTTTGTCGACAACATCTTCCGCTTCACTCAGGCGGGCTCGGAAGTGTCCGCCCTGCTCGGCCGCATGCCGTCGGCGGTGGGCTATCAGCCGACGCTGGCCACTGAGATGGGCAATCTGCAGGAACGCATCACCACCACGCAAAAGGGCTCGATCACCTCGGTGCAGGCAATTTACGTACCGGCGGACGATCTCACCGACCCGGCGCCGGCAACATCCTTCTCGCATCTCGACGCCACTACCGTGCTGTCGCGCCAGATCGCCGAACTCGGTATTTACCCGGCGGTGGATCCGCTCGATTCGACCTCGCGCATGCTCGATCCGCGCATCATCGGCGAAGAGCATTACGCTGTTGCGCGTGAAGTTCAGCGGGTGCTGCAAACTTATAAATCACTGCAGGACATCATCGCCATTCTCGGCATGGACGAGCTGTCGGAAGAAGACAAGCTCACCGTCGCGCGGGCGCGCAAAATTCAGCGCTTCCTGTCGCAGCCGTTCTTCGTGGCCGAAGTATTCACCGGCGCGCCGGGCAAGCTGGTTGACCTCAAGGACACCATCTCAAGCTTTAAGGCGATCTGCGCCGGCGAATATGACGATCTACCGGAAGCCGCCTTCTACATGGTGGGCGCCATCGAGGAAGCCGTCGAAAAAGCCAAACAGATGGCTGCCGAAGCGGCTTAAGAGATAGGCGAAGACTTAAGGGATAGGCGAATATTGTGGCAGATACCTTTCAGTTCGAGCTCGTCGCGCCGGAAAAACTGATTTATTCGGACGATATCGAGTTTGTCGTAGTGCCGGGGGCGGAAGGCGATTTCGGTGTCTTGCCGGGTCATTCGCTGCTGCTGTCGGCGGTACGACCCGGAATTATCGAAATATTTGAAAATGACAAGCCGAAGGAGCGTTTTTTCGTCGGCGGTGGCTTCGCTGAGGTGACGCCTGAGCGCTGCACTATTCTGTCGACGGAATCGGTCAATCTCAACGACATCGACGAAAGCGCGGCGCGCCAGCGGCTGGATACAGCCGAGCGCGATTTGAGCGACGCGAGTTCCGACGCAGAACGCGAGAAATGTGAAAAAGCGATTGAGGTGGCTCAAGCCCTCCTCGCCGCCTGTTCCTGAACATCAGAGACAATCAGTAGGGCGACTCGGGGGGCAATCAGCAGGCTTGCCCGGCTCGGTGACCTGCCTATAATCCTAAAAAATGACGTCAGCCGGATTACGGCCACGGGTGAGCAGTTATGGGACATTGGACACTCGACGACATTCCTTGGGACAGTTTCGAGCCCGAAAAGCTCGATCCTGAACTCCTCAAGCTCGTCAAGGCGGCTTGCATGGTCGAACACCATAGCGGTGCCTATGGCCAATATCTGTGCGCCGTGTTCGGCGACGAGCCGGGCATCTGTGAAGACGCAACCAATTGGGCCAAGGAAGAAGTCCAGCACGGTCAGGCGCTGCGCAGGTATGCCGAGCTCGCCGATCCGAATTTCGATTTCGACGACGCGTTTACGCGCTTCTCCAAGGGCCACCCGATCAACGTCAACGCCGAACAATCTGTTCGTGGCTCGCGGTGCGGCGAAATGGTGGCACGCTGCGCCGTCGAAGTCGGCACCTCATCCTATTATAGCGCGCTCCGCGATTCGATCGACGAACCGGTGCTGCGCGAAATCTGCCGCTATATCGCGGCGGACGAGTTCCGCCATTACAAGCTGTTCTACCGCTACGCCAAGCAATTTCAGAAGATCGAAGGCGTCGGCCGCTGGAAGCGCTTCAAGATTGTGTTGGGACGCTTTTTCGAAACTGGCGACGATGAATTGAGCTACGCCTATTATTGCGGAACGGGCGACACCTCGCCCTATGTCCGCAAACAGGCGAATATCGCCTGTATGGCGCGCACGTTGCCGCTCTATCGCTTCGAACATGTCCAGCTCGGCGTCGGCATGACGCTAAAGTCAGCCGGGATCAAGCCGCAGGGCATTCTCGGCAAATGCATCACCCGCGTGATTTGGATCGCCTTCAGGCTTTATACCAGACATCTGCAACGCGCCGCCGGCTACGCCTGATGGCCGATCGGCCAAAGCCACCAGCCGCTGCAGGCGCCACGCCCGAGCAGACCGCTGCAGGCGCCGAGCCCGAGCAGACTGCCGCTGGCGCCAAACCCGAGCAGGACAAATTACATCAGATAAATCTTGGTTTTTCTCCCGAAGAAGACCGCCTGTTGCTGCGCATCAACACGACGGGCAAAACAGAATATCGCCTGTGGCTGACCCGGCGCTATGTGAAGCTGCTGTGGAAACTGTTGACGAAATCGGTGGAAAGCCTGCCCGACGTGAGGGCACAGTCGGCGCCGGAAACCCGCGCGGCGGTGAAATCCTTCCAACGCCAGGAGGCGCGCCAGGCCGCCGATTACTCAAAAAACTATGAGGATGGTGAGGCCAAGCGGCCTCTCGGCGAGGGCGCGGCACTGCTCGTCGGGGTGCGCGCCGGGCCGGGAAAGGGTGGCACTCAACTCACCCTGCAAACCAAAGACGGCCGCGCGATCAATCTCAGCCTGGAGCCCAAACTGCTCTACTCGCTGTTGGATTTGTTGATCTCAAGCACCACCCAGGCCGAATGGAATCTCAATCTGAGGGCCGAAGACGCGGCCGCTGCGGCCGCAGCAGCGCCAGACCCTGACCGGCCGATTCACTAATTCTCCGTGAGTTGAGTTTCTGTGAGTTAAATCTCTGTGAGTTAAATCTCTGTGAGTTTCTGCAAGCGCCGGCGAGTTCCAGCGTGCCCTGCCACCGCCCTACAAAAAAGCAGAGAATTCCTCGACCAGCGCGGTGTAGAGCGGACGCTTGAAGTCGACGATATGGCGCGTTAGGTCCGCCGCCGAAGACCAGCGCCATTCGGAAAATTCCGGCTCTGCCGTGGCGATATCGATATCGCTGTCATGGCCATGAAAGCGGATGACATACCATTTTTGGCGCTGTCCCTTGAAACGCCCGCCCCAAGCCAATTTTGTCATCTCCGGCGGTACGTCGTAGCAGTGCCAACCGCGTGAAACGGCAATAACTTCCGTGAGATCGGAGGTGACGCCGGTTTCTTCCGTCAATTCGCGCAACGCCGCTGCCTCTGGCGTTTCGCCGGCATCGATACCACCCTGCGGCATCTGCCAGGCCTCTGCGGTGACGCCAAAACGCCGCCCGACCCAGACAAGCTGAGTTGAATTGAGCAGAATAATGCCGACGGCCGGACGGTACTCCAATGCCGCTACTGGTGCCGCAACTGGTGCCGTATCCGGAGACGAGCTGGCCAGCGGATTGTGCGATGCATCGTTCATCGATTGGCCTGTTTGTCGGCAACGGCGGTGATCGGCACGATTTCAATGCCGCGCGATTCAAGCACCGGCAGCCACTCCGCCATGCGCTCGAGGGTGACCGGGAAGGGGCGCGCCACAACCAGAGCGATGCCACGCGCGCGCGCATCGCCCTCGGCCGCGGCGAACGATTGATCGATCGCGCCGCGCGTCGGTTCGTGATCGAGGAAGCGGTCGTTGATCGCGCGCGGCAATTGCATTTGCCCGGCCAAGCCGCCGGCAATGCTCTTGCTGGTCGAGCGGCTGTCGACAAACATCAGGCCGCGCTCCTTGAGCGCGCGGAGGATCGGGCGGAGAGGATCGGGCGAGGCAGTAAAGCGCGAGCCCATATGATTGATCACGCCGACATAGCCTTTGAAGCGACCGAGCAGCCAATCAAGGCGGGCGATATTATCGCTCGGATTGAGCGAGGTGAGAAGCGTGTGCGGACCCGGATCATCGGCCGGATAGGAGATCGGCTCCATCGGCAAATCCATCAGTACTTCATGGCCCGCCTCGCGGGCCGCCGCCACATCGGCTTCCAAATCAGAGCCATAGGGCGTGAAGGACAGCGTCACTTCTTTCGGCAAGCGGATGGCGCGGAGGGTGGCATCGGCTGAAAGCCCGAGGCCCGAAACAATGATAGCCAGGCGCGGCAAACCGCTTGCCGGCCCGACGGAACGACCATACACGCGCCACGGCTCGCGCCCATCGGGGCCGATAATGGGCAAGGCGCCTCGGCTGGTTTCCTGCAGGAGTGCGGGATCTGGGAGGGCGAGCGCTATGGTCTGTTGGATCGGTCCTCGCGGTGCGGCGATGGCGGCATATTGCGGGGCTGCCGCTTTTTTCGCGCCGGCATCGTTGGCAAGCTCCGGCACGGCAGCAGGTTTCGTCTCTTCGTCAGCTTTCTCTGCCGTTGCCGCGTTAGCTTCCGACGCCTCTGGCACATCAGGATCGGATGTTGGCGCATCGGCCGCTTTGGGTTCTTCGCCCTCCAGGTGAACGGTCACCATTGCGTCCACGTCGCTGCCGGACGGCTCGGAAGATTTATCGGCGCTCAAAGCGAGCCAGGCCAGCACGCCGCCGATCGCCAAGACAAGCAAGACCGCCGCGAACGCCGGGGGGCTCACAGATGATTTCTTCAGACGCGGTGATGTCGGGCGCTTTTCTCCGCGCGCCTCGGGAGGTTGTTCAGACGGATCGCTCAAAGCGGCGAGACTACCCTTCTCGACCCGCTATACGATCAATTGACCATCGTGCTCGACAAAAGCTGCAGGCCACGCAACAGGTCTAACGCCCGGGCCAGTTGGTAATCGTCGGGCACCTTGGACGCAGTGTCGGTGTCAGTGTCGGTGTCAGTGTCGGTGTCAGTGTCGGTGTCAGTGTCGCTTTTTTCTGCTTCGTTCTCGTGAGCCTCGTCGCCTTCGGGCGCGCTGACCGCATCCTCCGCGGCACCATCCTTATCCTGCTCGTTGCTCAGGCTACCGCGCAGATCGGCCTCGCTACGCCTCGGTGCGCGGGCAAGCTGTTCGATCTTGGCCTGCTCGACGAGAATATCGGGGTGAATGCCGCGCGACTGAATGGACGTGCCGGAGGGCGTGTAATAGCGCGCTGTGGTCAGCCGCATGGCGCCATGTCCGCCGAGCGGGATTACCGTCTGTACCGATGCCTTGCCGAACGAACGCGTGCCCAAAACGATGGCGCGGCGGTGATCTTGCAGCGCACCGGCGACGATTTCGGAGGCCGAAGCAGAGCCGCCATTGATCAAGACGATCATCGGCATGCCATCGATCAAATCGCCGGATTTGGCGTTGAAGCGTTGGATTGAATCCGGCCGTCGACCGCGCGTCGATACGATCTCGCCCTGGATCAAAAAGGAATCAGAGACCGAGACCGCCTGGTCCAGAAGACCGCCGGGATTGTTGCGCAGATCAAGCACCAGACCCTTCAGCGTCTCGCTGTATTGAGTGCGCAATTTGTCGATCTCGCGTTCCAGATCACGCGTAGTTTTTTCGGAGAATGAGGAGATCCGCACATAGGCGACATCATCTTCTTCCATACGGACTCTGACCGAGCGGATGGTGATTACGGCGCGGATGAGTTCAACATCGAACGGCGCCTCGGCGCCGGGCCGCTGAATGGTCAACACGATGCCCGAATCGATCGGGCCGCGCATCTTCTCGACCGCTTGAGCCAGGTTCAGCCCGAGGATCGATTCGCCGTCGAGATGGGTGACATAATCGCCCGATTCCAAACCAGCGCGCTGCGCCGGGGTATCGTCGATCGGCGTAATGACTTTGACGAAGCCATTTTCATCCATCGTCACTTCAATGCCGAGACCGCCAAACTCGCCGCGTGTCTGGGTCTGCATATCCTCAAAACTTTTGGCGTTCAGAAAGCGCGAATGAGGATCGAGTGAGCTCAACATGCCGTTTATCGCCGCTTCGATCAGCTCAGTGTCGCTGACTTCCTCGACATAATCGGCGCGGACGCGCTCGAACACATCGCCGAACAGGTTCAACTGTCGGTACGTGTCATCACTCGCCGCCTGTACAGTGAGCGGCAAAACAAACAGTGCCAGGCCAGCGATGCCGGCTAAAATTCTAATACGCATATCAACCACTTACTTTGATAATTTCTGCCGCCAGCCAAGGCAGCGGGTTAATCGGGTGACCGTCGCTACGCAACTCCACATAGAGATGCGGCTTCGCTTCGGCAATAGACTCCATCACCCCAACCGGCTCGCCCGCCAGCACACGCTGATCCAACAACACATCTATCCGTCCTATACCGGCGAGCAGCGTATGATATCCCTCGCCATGGTCTATGATCAAGAGTAGGCCATACTCGCGGAAACGCCCAGCGAAAGCGACTCGGCCGTCATAGGGCGCGACGATCTGGGCGCTCGCTCGGGTTTCGATGATAATTCCCTTGGTCGTGAGGCCAAGCGCAGTGGTTTCGTTAAACTGGCTGACCAAGTGGCCGCGCGCCGGCGTCGAAAAAGCGCCACGCGCCGCGCTGGCCGGGGGGCGCACCGGCAACAGCGCAACAATCTGCTCAGCCTGACCGCCGCCACGGCTATTTTCACCGTCCGCCGGTTGCTCGTCGCCGAGCGATACCACCAGGCCCGACGCGCCGCCGACCGGCGGTGCGCTCTTCGCGGACTGGCGGTTGCCGGGCGGGCTTTCTGATGGCCCGGCTTGAATCGACTGGGTTGCCGCGCGTTGCCTGATCTTCCGACGGCGCGCGTCCTCGTTCATCAGACGATCCAGCAAATCCTGCAAAGTGCTCGCCTCGGCTACAAGACGGGACAACATTGCGTCGGCTTCGATCTGCTGTGCCTCCGTCCGGTCGTAGGTCCGGGTATTGCGCGCCAACAGGAGGCCGAGATGCGAGCGCTGTGCTTGCAGGCGCTCGGCCTCGATATCGATCAAACTGCGTTGCGCGCTAATTTCTTCACCGATGCGGGCCAACCCGCTGAGCTGCTCGCCGAGCAGATCAGCACGGGCGTCAAGTTGGCCGGCAACGGCGCCGAGCAACAATCGGGCGTGCGAAATTTCCTGAATAGAGGCCGGCATGAAGATCAGCAGATCGGGCGGTGTGCGGCCGATACGCTGCAAGGCAGCGAGAGTCCGGGCCAATTCGTTGCGGCGGCGCGAGAGCGCCAATTGTTTTTCGCCGCGCTCAATTTCAAGCGCCCTCAAATTGCTTTCGAGAGCACTGATATGGCTCTCCAAATCCTGCGCCGCGGCGGCGGCACTGACAAGCTCGCGCCGCACGCGGTGAACTTCCTGCTTGATCTCAGAGACTTGCGTATCGAGTTCAGCTTTGACGCGCCGACCGGCAACCAGTGCATCCTCCGTCTGGCTCAACGCCTGGCCGGTTATTTCGATATTCTTGGTTACCAAATCTTGAGTGACCGAATCCTGGGCCAAGCCCGGCACGGCAAAAGCCGGCGCCAGCGCCGCCGAGAGCAGCAGAACGCGGCAGGCCCGGCGCACCGGCCCGGGAAGCCTAGGCTGGCGTCGCACGACGCGAGCGCCCGCCACGCGATTTGAGAAGTGGGCGCCCAGTCATTTGCGGCGGAATCTCGAGCGCCATCATATTGAGCAGCGTCGGCGCCACATCCGCCAAAAGCCCGTCGCGCAATTCCGCGCCAATTGCTGCTTCGGCAATCAAGATGGCCGGCACGCGGTTGGTGGTGTGTGCCGTATGGGCGTCGTCGCCTGCCGCATTCAACATGCGTTCGGCGTTGCCGTGATCGGCGGTAACCAGCGCCGCGCCGCCGACCTCGGACAACGCCGAAATCATCCGACCGAGGCAGAAATCCACGGTTTCGACCGCTTTGACCGCAGCCGGCATGATCCCCGTATGGCCGACCATGTCGGTATTGGCGTAATTCACCACGATCAAATCGAAGCGTTTACTGAGAATGGCCTCGACCAGGCGGTCGGTGACTTCGCGTGCCGACATCTCGGGCTGTAAATCATAGGTCGCGACTTTCGGCGAGGGCACCAAGATGCGCTCTTCACCGGCAAAAACACACTCTTCGCCGCCGTTCAGGAAAAACGTGACATGGGCGTATTTCTCGGTCTCGGCGAGGCGCAATTGGGTCCGCCCAGCGGCGGAAACCACCTCTCCCAAGACATTCTCGATGGCGCTGCTGGGAAACAGACACGCCATGAATTCATTCAGGTCGCGCGAATATTCGACCAGCCCGAGCGCCGCGGCGAAGTTGATTATGCGCGGCCGGGCGAAGCCATCAAACGCGGGGTCTAGGAATGCGCTCAGCAATTGGCGCGCGCGGTCGGCGCGGAAATTGGCCATCAGCAGCCCGTCGCCGTCCGACATACCGGGGTAGGCGGCGATCACCGCCGGCGCCATGAACTCATCGCTCTCGCCGGCGGCATAGGCGGAGGAAACCGCCGTCTCGGCATTCGGCGCGGGGGTTCCGACCGCGTCGGTGATCGCGAGATAGGCGCGCGCAACGCGCTCCCAACGCTGATCGCGATCCATCGCCCAATAGCGACCACACACCGTACCGATGGAGAATTGCCGCGCCGCCGCGACATCCGCTTCGAATTGGCGCATATACGCAGCCGCCGAAGTCGGTGGGGTATCGCGTCCGTCGAGAAAGGCGTGCAGCGTTACCGGCACGCCGGCGCCGTCGAGAATCTTGACCAGTGCCGCGATATGATCCTGATGCGCATGGACGCCACCCGGCGACAACAGGCCCATCAAATGGCAGCGCCCGCCACTTCGGCGCAGTTTTTCGATGAAATCGGCGAGCGCCGGCAAGCTGGCCAACGAGCCATCCTTGATGGCGGCGTCGACGCGCGGCAAATCCTGCATTACGGCGCGCCCGGCGCCCAAATTCATGTGCCCAACTTCGGAATTCCCCATCTGCCCGTGCGGCAGACCGACGTCGAGGCCCGAACAGTGCAGCAGGCTGTGTGGATATTTTGCCAACAGGGCGTCCCACACAGGCGTGCGTGCCACAGCGATGGCGTTGTCGGCACTGGCGGCGGCCTCTCCCCAACCATCGAGCACGCACAACACCATGGGGCGGGGAACCCTATTCATCACCATCTCTGTTCGCCTCACTCGCCATGCGTCCCTATTTCCTACGCCGGGCGGGCGATTTCAAGCGCGATGATAGGGATGGCCGTTCAAGATGCTGGCGGCGCGCCACAGCTGCTCGGCCAGCATCGCGCGCACCAGCAGATGTGGCCACACCATCGCGCCGAAAGAGAGCGTGAGATCGGCGCGCTTCAACACCGCCGCGCCGTGGCCATCGGCGCCGCCGATGAGAAACGCCAGACAGGGTACGCCGTCGTCGCGCCAGGCGCCGATGCGCCGCGCAAACTCCTCGCTCGACAGCATCTTTCCGCCGCCGTCGAGAGCGACGGCCAAGGCGCGCTCGGGAACAGCGCCAAGCAAAAGATCGGCTTCACGCTGTTTGCGCTTATCCGCCTTGAGCGGGCGGTTTTCCTGTAATTCCCGGAGCTCGTGCGGCCAGGGCAGGCGCGCCATATAATCATCGAAGATGCGTGTTGCCGGATCGTTGCGCGCCCGGCCGATGGCAAGAACGGCTATTCGCACACGCCGAACGGCGCCGGGCCGCACACGCCGAACGGCGCCGGGCCGCACACGCCGAACGGCGCCGGGCCGCACACGCCGAACGGCGCCAAGCCGCACCTGCCGAACGGCGCTATAGCGCGCCCTCCGCGACACCGTCCGCCGAATCGAGTGGCAAATCCGCCAGCCACATTTTTTCGAGATTATAGAATTCGCGCACCTCAGGCCGGAAGATATGGACGATCACATCGCCGGTATCGACCAGCACCCAATCGCAGGCCGGCAAACCCTCGACGGCGACCAATTTGCCGGACAATGTCTTGGCCGCCTTGCGCACGCGCTCGGCGGCCGCGCCGACTTGGCGCTGCGAACGGCCCGTCGCGACGATCATATAATCAGCAATATCGGATTTTCCGTTCAAGGCGATGGTCACAATGTCTTCGGCCTTGACGTCTTCGAGTTCCTTGATAACGGCGCGGCGCATGTTCTCAGCGGCGGCGCTATCCGTCGAAACGGACTTCTTTTTCGGCTTTGTTATCGACCGTCTCCTCTTTCGTTATTTCGGCCCGCAGCGCTGTTTTCGTTGCGCGGGTCTGCCGCACCGGCGCGAATCGCGCTTGACGACGCAGCGTGCAGCCGGCCATGAAAATATGTCCAAACCGGCGGGTACTGTAGAGCAAGCAAGCGCGCGGCCCGTTCCGGCAATCGATAGCGGCCAAATCGCTTGAGCGGCTTGCTCGCCGAGGCCGATTGAGCATAAGTCCGGCGATCGAATATCGCAATGGGAAGCGCTTTGAAGATATCCTGCCAGCGGCGCCAGCGCTCGAAATCGGCCAGATTGTCGGCGCCCATGACCCAGACGAAACGATGGCGCGGATGGCGCCGGCGCAGACGCTCAATGGTATCGGCACTGTAGTGGCTGTGCCAGCGCCGCTCGCAATCGCTCACCCGAATCGCCGGATGGCGGGCGAGGCGCCGCGCCGCGGCCAAACGCTGCTCGAACGGCGCCATGCCGCGCGTTGGTTTAAGCGGGTTCTGCGGCGACACCAGCCACCAGAGTTCATCCAAACCGAGCCGTTTGATGGCCTCGAGGCTGACATGAAGATGACCTTCATGCGCCGGATTGAACGAGCCGCCGAACAGGCCAACGCGCAGGCCACTGCGCAGGCCACCGGCGGGCGCCGCAGTTTTTACCGGTGCCGGGCGGGCGCGCGATGCGGGGCGCTTCATAGGTTTCATAGGCTTGAGGGATTTCAGCGGTTTCAGCGGCTTCAGGGGCGCACCTGGCCAGCGCCGTGGACTTTGTATTTATAGGTCGTCAATTGTTCGACGCCGACCGGCCCGCGAGCATGTAGTTTGCCGTTGGAAATACCGATTTCGGCACCCATGCCGAACTCGCCGCCATCGGCGAATTGGGTCGAGGCATTATGCACCACGATGGCGCTGTCGACTTCGTCCAGGAAGCGCGCGGCGGCGGCTTGATCCTCGCTGATGATGGCGTCGGTATGGTGCGAGCCATGTAAATTGACGTGGCGGATGGCGTCCTCCAGCGACGCGACTACCGCGACAGAAATGATGGCATCGAGATATTCGGTATCCCAATCCACGGCGCTGGCGGCAACGGCGGCGGAATCGAGGGCGCACACCTCCGCATCTCCGCGCACTTCGCAGCCGGCTTCATGGAGCGGCGCCAGTATCGCTGGCAACATGGCAAGCGCGGCGCGATCGATCAGCAGGGTCTCGGCGGCGCCGCATATGCCGGTGCGGCGCATTTTTGCGTTGAACGTCACGTCGCGCGCCTTGTCCGCATCCGCCGCCGCATGGACATAAACATGGCAAATGCCATCAAGATGGGCCAGCACCGGGATGCGGCTCTCTTCCTTAACACGCTCGATCAGGGAGCGCCCACCGCGTGGCACGATGATGTCGACATCCTCGTCCATGGCCAACAGGATGCCGACTGCGGCGCGGTCGTTGGTTGGCACCAGTTGAATGCAATCTTGCGGCAGGCCGGCGGCGCTCAGGCCGTGCCGCAGACAGGCCGCGATGGCGTGCGAAGAACGCGAACTCTCAGAGCCTGCGCGCAGGATAGCGGCATTGCCCGACATCAGGCATAGCGCGCCGGCATCGGCGGTCACATTGGGCCGGGATTCGTAAATAATACCGATCACGCCGATCGGCACCGAAACGCGCTCAATGCGCAAGCCATTGGGCCGCGACCAATCACCCAAGGCCCGGCCCACCGGATCATCGAGCGCCGCGACCTCGCGCAGGCCGGTGACCATGGCGTCGACACGCGCGTCATCGAGAGCCAGGCGATCGAGCATGGCGGCGTTTAGCTGGGCGGCGCGCGCCTGGTTCATATCCTCGGCATTGGCTTGGATGATGACATTGCGCCCCGCCGCCAGGGCATCCGCCGCCGCTTCGATGGCAGCGCGCTTGGCCGCCGTGGGCGTAATCGCGAGCACCCGCCCGGCAGCTCGGGCGTTGGTGCCGAGCGCCGCCATCTGCGCTTCCAGGGCGTTCGATTCAGTCGATTTTACGGCGCTCATGTCAGGCGCTTTCTTCCAACACCAGATCGTCCCGATGGATAATGGCGTCGCGGCCACGGTATCCGAGTATGCGCTCTATTTCACCCGTTTTATGGCCCATGATGCGGCGCGCATCTGCCGCCGAATAGGCGCATAGACCGCGCCCGATCAGGCCGCGGCCAGCGCCCCTGACGGTGACCGCTTCGCCACGCTCGAAATCGCCTTCGACCGCGCCGACGCCGGCCGGCAACAGGCTGCGCCCAGCCAAAAGCGCCGCTTCGGCGCCGGCATCGATTGTGAGCGTGCCACGCGGCTGGAGGCTGCCCGCGATCCAATGCTTGCGCGCCGCGCGCGGCGTCGCCTTGGAGACGAACCAGGTGCAGCGCGCGCCGGCTTGGAGCGCCGCAACCGGGCGGTCGATATCGCCGCGCGCGATGACCATGTGGCAACCGGCGGCCATCGCGATACGCGCCGCCGCGAGCTTGGTCAGCATACCGCCCGACGCATCGGCCGAGCCGGCGGCACCTGCCGCCGCTTCGATCTCCGGCGTGATCACGTCAATGCGGGGAATCCATTCGGCTGTGCTGTCGCGCGATGGATCGGCGCTGTACATGCCGTCGATGGTGGACAGCAGCAATAGAGTGTCGGCGCTCATCATAGCGGCTACCCGCGCCGCCAAGCGGTCATTGTCGCCGAAGCGAATCTCCGCCGTCGCCACGGTGTCGTTTTCATTGATGATCGGCACCGCGCCGGCGGCCAACAGCGTGTTGATGGTGTTGCGCGCATTGAGATAGCGGCGGCGCTCTTCGGTATCGTCGATGGTCAGCAGGATTTGTGCCGCGGTGATCTGGTGGGCGGCGAGAGCCTCCAGATAGGCATGGGCGAGGCGGACCTGGCCGCACGCCGCCGCTGCCTGCTTCTCTTCGAGCTTGAGCGGCCCGGCGGGAAACCCGAGATGACGCCGCCCGACGGCGATGGCGCCCGAGGTGACGATCATCACTTCGGCGCCGGCGCGGCGCAATTGGACGACATCCTCGGCCAACCCGGCCAAGCGGGCATGCTGAATAGCGCCCGCAGCTTCATCGACCAGCAATGCGGAGCCGATCTTGATGACCAGGCGGCGCGCCTGTCGCAGGCTGGGCGTTATGACCGGAGTCATGACTGGCGTCCTGAGTAGCCGGCCAACGGATCGTAAACCGGCTTTTCTGGTTTCGCGCCTGCGCCGCCGGCAGCGACGGCGGCAGCTGCCTCTGCTGCTTCTGCTGCTGCGCGCTTTTTCTCTTCGACCGCGCGCCACAATCCGCGTAGCGCTTCTTCCACGCCTTCGCCCGAGGCGCCGGAAAGAGCGGTTACCGGGCCGCCCACTGCCGCCGCCAAGGATTTGAGCCGGCGGTCGCGACGCGCGGCGTCCAGGGCGTCACATTTGTTGAGGCAAACGATTTCCGGCTTGTCGGCCAATCCTTCACCGTACGCGGACAGCTCGCCGCGGACAGTGCGGTACGCCGCGCCCGGGTCTGGTTCGGTGCCATCAACAAGGTGCAGCAGCACAGCGCAGCGCTCGATATGGCCAAGAAACCGGTCGCCCAGGCCCGAACCCTCATGCGCGCCTTCGATCAGCCCGGGAATATCGGCGAGTACATAGTCATGACTATCGACCACCACCACGCCGAGCTGCGGTTTGAGGGTGGTGAAGGGATAATCGGCGATCTTCGGCCGGGCCTGGCTGACAGCGGCAAGAAAGGTCGATTTACCGGCATTGGGCAGGCCGATGATGCCGGCATCGGCGAGCAGCTTCAGGCGCAGCCATACCCAGCGCTCCTGCATATCCTGGCCGGGATCGGCGCGCTGCGGCGATCGATTTGTCGAGGATTTATAGTGGCTGTTGCCATAGCCGCCACCGCCGCCCGGGGTGAGCACGATTCGCTGGCCGGGCCGGGTGATGTCGGCGATCAGTGTCTCGCGGTCATCTTCGAAGAGCTGCGTGCCAAGCGGCACCTTAATGATCAGATCGGGCGCGTTCGCGCCGGTGCGCTGGGAACCCTGACCATGGCGGCCGCGCGCCGCCCGGAAATGCTGTTTGTAGCGGAAATCGATTAGGGTATTGAGGTCGGTTACGCCGAGCACCACCACCGAGCCGCCGCGCCCGCCATTGCCGCCGTCGGGCCCGCCGAGCGGTATGTTGCGCTCGCGCCGGAATGCGACGCAGCCGTTGCCGCCGGCGCCGCTCGCGACATATATCTTGGCCTGGTCTAAAAAGCGCATGTGATTTCTCTATCGGCAGCTTGCCCAGATCACAAAAAACAAAAGGGAGCGGCGCGCCGCTCCCTCGTTAGCCGTGCGCCGAAAATCCGGAGTTAGACTGCCGACTCCACATTGATCACGGATTTTCCGCCGGATTTGTTGGTGAACTTCACCCGTCCCTCGATGAGGGAGAATATAGTGTGGTCACGCCCCATGCCGACATTTTCACCGGGATGCCATTTCGTCCCGCGCTGGCGGGCGATGATATTTCCGGCGATGACGGCTTGGCCGCCGGATTTCTTGATGCCGAGGCGTCGGCCAGCGGTATCGCGGCCGTTGCGTGAAGAGCCACCTGCCTTCTTATGTGCCATTACGACGTCTCCTCATCTTGAGATTTGTCCGCAGCGCTTTTCTCAGCCGGGCTTTTCTTGGCCGGGCTTTTCTTGGCGGCTGGCTTTTTCGCTACAGCGCCCTTGGCTCTTGGCTTGGCGGCGCTCTTGGTATCTGCGTCGCCTGCCGCCTTGGATTTAGTCACTTTTTTCACGGACGCCTGCTTTTTGGCGGGCTTCTTTTCCGGCGCCGGCGGGGGCGGTGTGAAGGTTTCGCCCTGGGCCAGGATCTCTTCGATGCGCAGCACCGTTTGATTCTGCCTGTGGCCCTGCGTACGGCGGAAATTTTTGCGCCGTTGCTTGTGGAAAACAAGGATCTTATCGGCGCGGCTGTGTTCGAGCACGGTGGCAGCGACGCGCGCGCCTTCAACCAGCGGCTGGCCCAACTTCAAGCCGTCATCCCGGCCCATGGCCAGCACGTCGGTCAGCTCAATAACCTCGCCGGCTGGCGAAGAAAGCCGCTCGACCCGTATGACGTCGCGCGGCGAAACGCGGTACTGCTTCCCGCCGGTTTTTATGACAGCGAACATGGCTTTTTAATTCCGGATTTCATGTGTGTTGAGGCCCTGACAGCCTCGGCGCGGCACTATAGCGCGGCAGATTGTACTGTCAATATGTGGCGCGGTGATTACGCGGCGATTATATAGCGATCATGCGGCCGTTTTCCAGCTCTTTTGCCGGTTTGCGCCGCCCGCACTGCCGTCACCTGGGCCATCACCCGGCTTGCTGCCGCGAAGCCGGTAGTTTATGTAATCCCTCGTCTCGCTGGACAGCCTCGGAGGGGTGCCAGAGTGGTCGAATGGGGCGGTCTCGAAAACCGTTGTACACGCGAGTGTACCGTGGGTTCGAATCCCACCCCCTCCGCCACTTACCTGTCCAGCACCATCCACGGAAGTCCTAATAAATCCCGGAATATATGGGATATAGTGGGATACT
>JAQBTG010000006.1 GCA_027624955.1 Pseudomonadota bacterium | reverse complement strand
CTTATTGGGATAGAGCGCAAGGTTATCGAAGATCATCGCGATATCGCGCTGATTCGGTTGATGTTTTGTAAAATCCGCACCCTCTATAAAAACCTGTCCCGAACTTGGCGCTTCCAATCCGGCGATAATACGCAAGGTGGTCGTCTTGCCGGCCCCTGCCGGACCTAACAAAACGATCAGCGAGCCCTGCTCCACCGCCAAGTTGATGTCATCGAGCGCCTGGGTTTCGCCAAAATTTTTCGAAATTGAGCGTAGCTCTAGAATCGGCTCAGACATCAGGCGCCCCCGCTATTCATCAAGCGAACGCCGGTCTCGGCGTCGAACAGAGCCACAAGATCGTTTTGTGGCGCGAGAGTAATAGCACCACCTGTCTCAGCTTCCGTTCCAGCAGGGACAATGACTTTAAAAGACGCTTCCCCGAAAGACGCAGTCACCACGGTCTCAGGTCCCTGCGGCTCCACCGCGAGCACCTCTGCGGTAAAGCTGCCTGGATTACCGACTGGGGCAATGTTCAATGTTTCCGGCCGCACGCCAACGACGACATCCGTACCAATCGCCACATCCACGCCAACGATCCCCGCTGGCAATGGCATTGTCGATTTTCCCGAAGACACGACGCGTTGACCGCTCTCATCCGCCAGTTTTCCTTTGATGAAATTCATCGGTGGATTGCCAAGAAAACTGCCGACAAAACGATTGGCGGGATATTCGTAGACGTTATGAGCAGTGTCATATTGTTGCAAAACACCGAAATTCATCACCGCGATTTGGTGCGCCAGCGACAACGCTTCGATCTGATCATGGGTAACATAAATGATGGTCTGCCCAGTTTCGCCCTGAATACGCCGCAATTCGCGCCGCATCTGGTTGCGCATCGAAGCCTCCAGATTGCTCAAAGGTTCATCGAGCAGGAGAATCTCGGGATTCGTCACCAGCGTCCGGCCAATCGCAACGCGTTGCAATTCGCTCGCGCCCAACTCCGAAGGTTTGCGTTCAAGTTGATGGCTGAGCGACAAAAATTCTGACACCTTGGAGATCTCTCTGTCGATCTCCGGCTGCTTCATTTTGCGAATCTTTAGGCCGTAGGCCAAATTTTGGCGCACGGTCATATGAGTAAAAACGGCGTAGTCCTGAAACACCAGCCCGACGCTGCGCTTTCCCGGCGGCACATTCAGCACTGATTTTCCATCGATCAGAATATCGCCGCTGCTTGGCTTTTCCAGCCCGACGATCATGTTGAGGATCGTCGTTTTTCCGCAGCCGGACGGGCCCAACAGGGCCATTGTTTCGCTTTCTTCGATAGCGATCGAGACATTATCGACAGCGTTGAGAGCGCCGAATTCCTTACGCAGATTAACCAGTTCCAGCTTGATGTTAGCCATTAACTGATCACCGCTTGATGGCGCCGAGCGTAAGCCCGCGCACGAGATGTTTTTGAATGAAGAAGCCGATAATCACCAACGGAACTATGGAGACCATGGCCAACGCCGCCTGTACGCCATAGAGCGTGCCCTCGGTCGCCGAAAAATACTTAGCGAGCTGGACCGGGATTGTCTGCACATTGGTATAGGTCAAGATTAAGGCAAATAGGAATTCGCTCCAATTCAAGATAAGAATAAACAGAGCGGTTGCGATGATTCCGCCTTTTATGAGCGGTACCGTCACCTTGAGATGGGCTCCCCAACGCGAATATCCATCCATCATCGACGCCTCCTCGATCTCGTGAGGCAAGTCATCGACAAAACTCTTTAACATCCAAGTAGAGAACGGCACGGTTACCGCCGCATAGGCCACGATCAAGCCGAAATAGGTGTCGGTCATGTCGAACACTTTGGGTCCAAACATGATGACGAACGGAATCGCGATCGCAATAGGCGGAAACATTCGTCCCGACAATATGAAGAATGGCGTGAAATTCCCGCCGAATCGATATCGCGAAATGCTGATTGCGGCCATAAGGCCGACCACAATGGACAATATAGTCGCTGATACCGAGATGATGACCGTGCCCTTGATGCCGGGCCAGGCAGAGCGGTTCAAAAAGTCTGCGATAGCGCCGCCAGCCGCTGCTTCTTCGTTCTTATTTTCGTTTATGATTAACTCGCCGGCTTCGGTGTACTGCTGCGTGCCGCCGCGCCGTTCCAACAATATGTGCGGCGCCAAGACGGTAAGATAATTATCCACTGTGGGCTTGGCAGAAATCCAGGTTGGCGGGCTCGTAACCCACTCGCTGCGTACCTTAAAGGACGTCGAAACCATCCAAAAGATTGGAAACACCGCAAACAGCAGTCCGGCGACAAGGCCGAGGAAATTGAATGGCGTAAATTTGCTTTCCGGCATGATCAGCGCCCCTCAACCAGCTGATAGCGGATCGGCTTCAGCATCATGTTTATCAGAACAACGGTGATAATCAGGACGATGAATGCGGCAGAGCCCGCATAAGCCAGCCGGAAATCCTCGAACGCCAATTTATAGAGATAAAGGCTGATGGTTTCGGTCGCCGTGCCTGGGCCGCCGCGTGTCAAAATGTAAATTTCGTCGAACAGCTTGACCACTTCCATGCCGCGAATCACGAAGGCAATGATAATCACGGCCTTCATATTCGGCAGGATAATCGTCCAGAATATTTTGAAGTTGCTGGCGCCCAACACGGTCGCAGCGCGAATTGGATTTTCAGGCACCGCATTAAGGCCAGACAGCATGATCAAGAAGAAGAGCGGCGTCCAATGCCACACTTCGGTCGTGATCACGGCGATAAAGGCCAAGGTCCCGTCGTTAAGCCATGTCAGGTTGACTTCGCTAAACGCGATCCAGGAAAAGAATTGGTTTATCGGTCCGTTATACTGAAACAGCATGAACCAGGTGTAGCCCACCACAACCGGCATTATCATCATGGGCGAGAGCAGCGCCGTAAACCACAGACGCTTACCCCAAAATTTCTTTAGGAATAGAGTGGCCAACGCGAGGCCGATCAAGAATTCCAAACAGAGACTGATCACTGAAATGATCACGGTGCGACCGAGCGCCTGCAAATAGCGAGGCTCGTCGGTTATCAGGTAATTGTAGCCAATACCTTGATTGATTTTCTGCGTGAAAACGCTGGCGAAGGAATCCCAGAAATCACCGTAAATCGGCTGCCATTCTGTCATGCTGATGACGAATTCCAGAACAAACGGGAAAATCAGCATCACGCACAGCAATATCTGCACGGGCGTGATCAGAAGGCCGGGAATGAACCTTTTGTCATTCGGGTCAAATCGGCGGGGTTTCCTCGAACGTGCAGAGGAAACCCCGCCATTAGAAGTATTTGCAACCACGGTCTTTTCTTATGTGTTGTCGTTGACGAATTGTTGCGTGGTCAAACTATTAGCTCCACTTGTCCGCGCCGGACGCCTTCTGAAGCGCCGAAGGATACATGGCGGCAAGGGCGCGCCACGCTTCGACCTGCGTGTCTTTGCCCAGACGGCGCGTGATACGGTCTTGCTCTTTCGCGGTATCGGCCATTGCCTCTGCGGGGGTCTTTTGCTTGTTGTACGCGGCCTGCAGATTACGATCCAAGGCATCGTGATATTCCGAACCACCGCGCAGGATGATCTCCGGCACAACGTTGACCACTGACTCGTAGGCCGTTCCCAGGAAATCGCCGGGATAGGCGGCAAGGAATTCCGGTGACGGTGTGAGAAAGTGATTGTTGCGCCACGGATCGAAATACCCGCCTTCGTTCGGAATCGAACGCATCGACATGGTCGGGCCCGTGAGCCATTGCGCATAGAGATAGGACGCTTCTGGAATTTGCGAATGCTGGTTGACCACGAAATCCCATGCAAACGGCATGACATCAGCACGGATCAATTCGCCATTAACCATATCGCCCGGCACCAAAGAGATGCCGGTCTGCGTCGGGCCATTGGCGTCTTTGCCCGCGATGATCGACTGCGCGCCAGCCGCGTCATGGCTATAACGCCACAGGGACGGCCAACCGAACTCGAAGAAGCCGCGGCCGGCCGCATAATATTGCGCATAGTTTTCCGTGAAGCCGTAACTGAACTGCTCCTGCGGCATATATTTCTGGATGTTCACCAAGTCCGTAACGGTCTTGATGCTCTCCGGGCTGCCGGCCATGGATTTCATGTCCTTGTCGAAATAGAGCTTACCTTTCGACTGGAAGCGCATCATCCAATGGAATTTGTTCCAGAAAGGTGAGCGATATTCCAACGCGCCCCAGAAATCTTTGGACGTATCGGTCATCTCCGCAGCGAGTGCGTCATACTCTTCCCAGGTATCGACGACGACACGTGCTGACTTCGGCGATTTGCCGGCCGCAGCCAAAACATCCTTACGATAGTTCAACAGCCACCAGTCACCATCGCAGTAGAGGCCATACATCTTGCCTTTGTATTTCTGACCGAAATCCGAAACTGGGAATTCCAGCTTGTTGGGACCCTCGAAAAGCTCCGGATTGTATTGATCGACCCACCCCGTGAGATCGTGCGCGAGGCCCGATTCGGCGAAGTCAGGAAGGCTCAGCGGCGCGGGCAGCAAAAGGTCATACCGGCCAGTCTGCGCGACTGCTTCCTGCATGCCCTTTTGATGAGTCTGCGTCACCGGCACTTCGATAAGCTCGACGTCAAAACCGGTCAGCGCTTTCCATTCGGCGGTGAACGGCGACATGTTGCCGCCTGAACCCGACGGATGCATGATCGCGATGGTCTTCTTCGGCGAGTTGGCATAAAGCGCTTTTGCCGCTTTAACGGCGCGGTCTTCTGGTGTGCCGCCCTCTGCCGCCCAAGCCTGCTTCACGCTGAACGGCGCTTTGCGCATGATCATGGAGATGGCAGTGGCGCTCAGGCCAAGGCCCATCATGCCTTTCATCAGATCGCGGCGTGAAACTTTGTGATCGCCCGAAAAGTGCATACCCCAAAGACGGTAAAGCTCTTTTTTGAAACGTTCTTTCTTATCATCCGTATGTGACATGTTCATCGCTCCCTAAAGCTGGGCGGCCCGAGCCGCTTCTTATTTGCATCCGAACCGCAGTCAAAAACATTAGTCATTAGCATAGACGTTCCGCAGCCAACCCATAATACAGACTGCGTAACGATGATCAAAATTCTCCAGACGCCGAGGGACCATAGCGGCGACCTCAGGCGTCGTAAAGTAAGAAATTAGCGACAAATTGATATTTCTCAGCACGGGCGCAAACATTTCGTTCAAAAGCCAACTCAGCCCTCGAAAATCGAGACCCGGGCGCATCTTGCGGTTTGGCTAACCACGCCTCCCCGCGGTTCAGCGTTTTATGGCTCCGAGCGTGAAGCCACGCGCCAAATGTTTGTGAATCATCAGCCCCATGATAACCATCGGCAGGGCGGCGACGGTGGCTAGCGCCGCCTGCACGCCGATCGCCCCGCCATATAAATTCATATTGACCGGCACAGTGATCACGGTTTTTTCGGTGAGCACCGCAGCCAACAGAAATTCGCTCCAGTTCAATATGAAGATAAATAGCGCAGTGGCGATCACGCCGCCCCTGATCAGCGGCAGGGTGACGCGAAAATGCGCCTCCAAACGCGTCATGCCATCCATCATGGCAGCCTCTTCGATCTCCGCCGGAATTTCATCGATGAAACTCTTCAACATCCAAAACGCAAACGGCGCCGTGAAAACGACATAGGCCAGAGTTAAGCCAATATGGGTGTCGCGCAGGCCGAGCCAGCCAAATAAAATCAGAAACGGGATGGCGATGACCACTGTCGGAATACCGCGCACCGACAAAATGGCTATTGCCAAGGCGTGGCCGCCGGCGCGGTAGCGCGAAAATCCGATTGCCGCCATCCCGCCGATCAAGAGTGAGAAGAAGGTGGCCGCGCTTGAAACGATAAATGAATGCATCATCGCCACCCACGAGGCGCCGTTGCCGGCGATGTACATTCCTTTAACATCGAAAAAGAGCGGAGCGTAATTGTCCCAGGTCGCGTTGCTGGTAATCCACACCGCCGGCGTCGCTGCCCACTCATGGGTCGGCTTGAACGAGGTCGAAACCATCCAGAATATAGGGAAAAGCGCGAATACAAGGCCGACGACAAGACCAATGGTATTGTACCAGCGAAAGGGTCGGTGAGGCATTAGTCGATGCTTTCGCGGTTGTCATTGTCGGTCAGTGCGGCGGCAGCATAGAGTGGCGGAGCATGCGAATAAAACGAATTCGGGAGTGCGCGCCATGACCGGCGATTGCGAAACGATGATTTACCAAAAGGAAGGTCGGCGGGCGCGGATAACATTCAACCGTCCGCATATCTTAAACGCTGTCGCCATGCGTGGCGCGCGCGAATTCGACAGGCTGGCGGCCGAAATCTCAAATGATAAAGACATCCGTATCGTCACCATCGCCGGCGCTGGGCGCGCCTTTTCCACAGGCATTGACCTCAAAGACCTCGCTGCAGGCTTGATCGACCACAGCTATTTCGACCTCTGGGACTGTGCGCTTCGCCGATTCGAGACCATGGACAAGCTGGTGATCTGCTTGATCCATGGCTACGCCTTGGGCGGCGGATTGCAGCTCGCCCTCGCCGCCGATATCCGCGTGTCCACGCCATCCGCCAAGCTCGGCCTGCCGGCCATTAAGGAAGGCCTTATTCCCGGCCTCGGCACCTTGCGTCTGGCACGCTATATCGGCTTGGGCCGGGCGAAGCGGATGATCATCACCGGTGACATGATCGACGCGACCGAAGGCGAGCGTATCGGCCTGATCGACTATCTCGTTGCGGAAGACAACGCGGCGGCGGAATTCGAAGATATCGTCGAGCGCGTCAGTGCCGCGAATTCGGAGGGCTGTCGTCTCTCCAAGAAATTGCTGGAGAATTGTTTCGATCTCGATTTCGAAAGCTTCTTCTCTCTGTATAAAGAATGCCAGACCGAAGCCACCAGCTCAGACGATTTTCGCGAAGCGATGACCGCCTACCGCGAAAAGCGGCCGCCGAACTGGTCTTAAGAAAGTTTAAGGCACGAAAACCGTGAGCGTGATCGACTTTCGCACCGCACCTGAGCGCTACCGTCATTGGCGGCTTACGCTGAACGGCGCCGTCGCCACCTTGGCGCTCGATGTCGACCCTGAAGGCGGCATCAACCCGGGCTATGAGCTGAAGCTGAATTCCTACGATCTCGGCGTCGATATCGAATTGAACGACGCTGTCCAACGGCTGCGATTCGAGCATCCCGAGGTCGGCGCAGTGATTCTTACCTCGGCCAACGAACGGGTGTTCTGCGCCGGCGCCAATATCGGTATGTTGAGCGCCTCCAGCCATGCGCACAAAGTCAATTTCTGCAAATTCACTAACGAAACCCGGCTGGCCCTGGAAGATGCCAGCGCACATTCGAGGCAGACATATATATGTGCGATCAACGGCCCCTGCGCTGGCGGCGGCTATGAATTGGCGCTTGCCGCCGACCATCTCATTTTGATCGACGATGGAGCATCGTCCGTGTCCTTGCCGGAGATCCCGCTGCTGGCGGTGCTGCCCGGCACCGGCGGCCTCACCCGGCTGGTCGATAAACGCAGCGTCCGGCGCGACCGAGCAGATTTTTTCTGCACTGTCGAGGAGGGCGTACGCGGCAAACGCGCGCTCGAATGGAATTTGGTGGATGAAATCGTGCCGCGTTCCAAATGGCAGGACGCAGTCATGGCGCGCGCCGGCGCGATGGCGGCGGCTTCGGATCGTCCGGCGGGCGCCGCAGGCATCGAGCTTTCGCCGCTCAAGCGAACCATCGAAGGCGAGCGTATCGAATATTCCCACCTTGCCTGCGTGATCGACCGCGAGCTGATGGCGGCGCATATCACCGTCCGCGCGCCGGCCGCGACGCCGCCGACCGAGATCGCCGCGATCCATAGCGAAGGTGCGGCATTCTGGCCGCTTGCCGTGGCGCGCGAATTGGAAGATTTGATCTTTCATTTGCGTTTCAACGAATGTGAAATCGGCACCTGGCTGATGCGCACCGAGGGCGAGAGCGAATATGTTGCGGCCGCAGACGCGGTCTTGGCCACCCACGCTAGTGATTGGCTGGTGCGCGAGATCACACTTTATATAAAGCGCACACTGAAACGCCTCGATCTGTCGGCCCGCTCAATCTTCGCATTCATCGAACCTGGCAGTTGTTTCACCGGCACGTTGCTCGAATTGGCTCTGGCCGCCGACCGTATTTACATGCTGGACGGCGCCTTCGACGGCGACAATCGCCCGCCCGCCACCATCCGCATGACGCCGGCAAATTTCGGCTCCTACCCCATGGCCAACGGACTCAGCAGATTGGAAAGCCGTTTTTTTGGCGACCCGGCAGCGCTCGCCCAGGTCGAACCAGAGACCGGCCGGGCGCTCAACGCGATTGCGGCGGAACGACTAGGCCTCGTCACCTTTGCGCCCGACGATATAGACTGGCAGGACGAGACGCGTATTGCCGTTGAAGAGCGCGCCGCCTTCTCGCCCGATGCCTTGACGGGCATGGAGGCGTCGCTCCGATTTGCAGGACCGGAGACCATGGAAAGTAAAATCTTCAGCCGCCTCAGCGCTTGGCAGAACTGGATATTCCAGCGCCCCAATGCGGTCGGCGCCGAAGGCACGCTCAAACTTTACGGCAGCGGCCAGCGGCCGCGCTTTGACAGAGAACGGGTTTGAGACGTGGCGATCGATTACAATGAGCGCATTCCCAACAATGTGGGTTTGGCCGACAATCGACGCCTCAAGCGTGCCCTTGAGGCGTGGCAGCCCGGCTTTCTTGATTGGTGGAATGAAATGGGGCCGACGGAGTCTGGCCAAGCGGATGTCTATTTGCGCACGGCTGTTTCGGTAGAAACGGATGGCTGGGCGAATTTTGGCTATGTCAAAATGCCGGAATATCGCTGGGGTATTTTCCTCGCCAAGCCCGAGCCTGACCGGCGCATCGCGTTCGGTGCGCACAAGGGCGAGGCTGTCTGGCAGGACGTACCGGGCGAGCACCGCGCAACCCTACGCCGCCTGATTGTGACACAAGGCGACACCGAACCGGCGAGCGTCGAGCAACAGCGCCTGCTCGGCCTCACCTGCCCGTCGCTGTACGACCTGCGCAACCTCTTTCAGGTCAACATCGAGGAGGGCCGGCATCTGTGGGCGATGGCCTATCTGCTGCACGCGCATTTTGGCCGCGACGGACGTGAAGAAGCCGAGGGGCTGCTGGAACGGCGCTCGGGCGACGTCGACCGGCCGCGCATTCTGGGCGCCTTCAACGAACGCACGCCAGACTGGCTATCCTATTTCATGTTCACCTTCTTCACCGACCGCGACGGCAAATATCAATTGGCCTCCCTCGCCGAATCGGCTTTCGACCCGCTGGCGCGCACTTGCCGTTTCATGCTGACCGAAGAAGCCCACCATATGTTCGTCGGCGATACAGGTATTCAGCGCGTCGTCCAGCGGACCTGCGAACTGATGAAGGCGCATGACTCGGAAGATGTCGCGCCCCATGGCGGCGTCAACCTCGACACCATCCAGCGCTACCTCAACTTCCACTTTGCCGTTTCCATCGATCTGTTCGGATCGGAATTTTCGACTAATGCCGCTAACTATTTCACCGCTGGCCTGAAGGGCCGCTACAAGGAAGAGCAGATCGACGACGATCATGTGCTGGCTGATGCGCTTTATTCGGTGCCCAAGCTCGACGGAGGTGTCATTGCCGAGAGCCAGCAAGCGGCGCTCACCGTGATCAACGAGCGCCTGCGCGATGACTATATCGAGGATTGCGAGAAAGGCATTGCGCGCTGGAACCGCACCATTCGGGAAAACAATGTCGAGCATACGCTCAGCCTGCCGCATCGCGCGTTTCAGCGCGCCATCGGACAGTATCGCGAGACGCATTTTACGCCCGCCGGCACCCCCCTCAGCGAAGCCGAATGGACTGCCGGCAAAGACCAATGGCTGCCCAGCGAAGCCGAACGCGCACATGTCATTTCGCTCATGCAGCGCGTTGTCGAGCCGGGCAAGTTCGCCGGCTGGATCGCACCACCACGGCGCGGCATCAACGGTCAGCCGCTTGATTTCGACTATGTGAATCTAATCTGAAAACACGACCCAGTCGCGGGAGAAATAAATGGCGCACTATCCGTTATTATTTTCTGAATGGTCCATCCGCAATTGCAAAATCAAGAACCGGGTGGTGTTCCCGCCGACCTGCCCAACCTGGGTGTCGGACCCGTGGAACGGCCTCTTTATCGACATGGCCACCGACTATTACGAAGAGCGCGCCAAGGGCGGCGTCGGCCTCATCATCATTGGTGGCACCCATGTCCATCCGAGCTCGATCATGGCGCCGTTATTGATGCCGCAGCTGTTTGATGACCGCCAGATCGAGCCGCTTTCCAAGATCGCCAAAGCGGTACACAAGCATGGCTGCAAACTGGCGATCCAGCTGTGGCATTCGGGTGTGCGCGGCCATCCTGCCGTCAAGCAAGCACCGGGCTACGATCCGGATGCTACTTGGTACACGGTGTCACCGAGCCAAGTGCCGCTCGGCGAATTCCCCGGCGCCTCGACACCCAAGGAACTCGACGAAGAAGAAATTCAGGAATTGATCGCGGCCTATGGGTCGGCCGCTGCCCGCGCTATGGCAGCCGGTCTCGACGGGGTCGAACTGCATCTCAGCCACGGCTATCTACCCTGGCAATTTCTCTCGCCGCTGTACAACAAGCGCACCGACAAGTGGGGCGGTTCCTACGAGAACCGCCTGCGCTTCCCGCTCGAAGTTTTGCACTCGATGCGCCAGGCGGTCGGCGACGAGAAGTTCGTCGGATACCGCATTAACTCGACCTCGTTCTGGCCCGGCGATCTTGAGATCGAAGATGTGAAGAAGATCGTGCCGGATATCGAGAAAGGCGCGGATATCGACTATGTCGACGTTTCGGCGGGCGTTCATCACTCTTTCATTCACACACCGATGGAGTTCGAAGGCGGCTGGGAGCGCGGCTATGCCCGCCAAATTCGCGAAGTGTCCAACAAGCCGGTGCTCGCGGTCGGACGTATCACCACACCGGATCTAGCCGAATCATTGCTCGAGGCCGGCGATGCCGACGCCATTTGTCTCGCGCGCCAGCTATTTACCGATCCCTATTGGGCGAAGAAGGCGGAAGACGGCCAGGCTGACGATATCCGCACCTGCGTCGCCGCCAATTTCTGCTGGAAGAGCGTCAGCCGGGGGGCGCGCATCCAATGCGTCTACAATCCCACCATTGGGCGCGAAGCCGCATGGGGTGAGGGCACATTGAGGAAATCCAAGACACCTAAAAAAGTACTGGTGTTCGGCGGCGGCCCGGCCGGGTTGGAATATGCCCGCGTTGCCGCGGCGCGGGGTCACGCCGTCACGCTTCTCGAAAGCGGGAGCGAATTGGGCGGTCACGTGCGCCTGCAATCACTGCTGCCGAGCCGCAAGGAATTTGGCGAGATCGGTCGCTGGTTGGCGCATCAGGCGACTAAAAACGGCGCCGAGCTGCGCACCGATTCACCGGTCTCGGAAGCCGGCCTTGACGCCCTCCTCGCAGCCGAGCGGCCCGACCATGTGGTCGTGGCCACAGGCTCGAGCGTTTGCGTTGACGGCTTTCAGGGATGGACCGGCGAGTCCCTGCCCGGCTGGGAGAGTGGCAATTGCCTGGGTTGGGACGAGGTGTTGACGGCCGGCACGCGCGCTGCCGGCGTGTCGTTTCCCGGCGATGTCGTGGTGATCGACGATATGTGCGATGTGATAGCGCCGCTCACCGCCGTCGCCATGAGCCAAGCCGGCGCTAATTCCGTGACCCTGCTAACGCGCTGGCCGATGATTGGCATGGAGACCATCCTCGACGTCTATCTCGATTGGATCCTACCCAAGATCTACCAAAGCGGTGTGAAAATGATGTGCGACCGGTTCGTGCGGCGCATCGACGGCGACAAGCTACACATCTTTAACGTTCATCACGAAAAAGAAGAAAGCACCCTTGCCGCTGATTGGATCGTCATGGCAACGGGACGGCGCTCAGAGAACGCTCTGATGGCGCCGCTCAAGAAAAGCGGCGTTAGCTTTGAAGCCATCGGCGACGCAACTGCGCCGCGCTCGACCTATGAGGCCGTCTATGAGGGCCATCGCCAGGCACGCAAACTGTGATTTGAACGGCGCAGGGGGGCCGCTTGCTTGACAGCACAACCCGCGGCTTTCACCTTGGGCAGAAGCAATAAAACAAAAACTGGGAGAGCTTTATGAGCTACCGCATTACGGTCGATACCGGCGGTACCTTCACCGACATGGTGGTGGCGAGCGATAGCGGCCGGCAGGTGATCGGCAAGGCGCCGACCACGCCTGAGCGCATTTTCAATGGCATGAAGGGCGCGCTCGAATCGGCGGCCGGCGAACTCGGCGTGACGCCCGAACAGTTGCTGGCGGAAGCGAGCGTTCTGATCTACGGCACGACTCGGGCAACCAACGCCATCGTTCAGGGCAAAGTGGCCAAGACTGCTTTCCTCACCACCGAGGGCTTCCCTGACACGCTGGTGCTGAAGGAAGGCGGCAAACACGGGCCGCATGATTTTACTCAAGATTATCCCGATCCCTACATTCCGCAGAAATACACTTTCGAGATTCCCGAACGGATCGATTCCGAGGGCGGCGTGCGCAAACCGCTCGACTCCACTACAGCCCGTAAAATTCTCACTCGCCTCAAGGCGCATGAATTCGAGGCCATTGCTGTTTGCCTTCTGTGGTCGATCATGAATCCCGCTCATGAGCAGGCCATCGGCCGAATGATCAAAGAAATTTTGCCCGGTGTGCCGTTCACATTGTCGCATCAGCTGGTGCCGATCATCCGCGAATATCGCCGCGCCTCCGCCACCGCCATCGATGCTTCGCTGAAGCCGCTTATGCAGGAGCATTTGCGCCAGATGGAAAGCGATTTGCGCGGCGCCGGGTATAAAGGCGAAATCCTGGTATCGACCGCCATCGGCGGCTGCATGCATGTCGAGGAACTGGCCCAGCGGCCGATTCACACGGTCAAGTCCGGGCCGGCTATGGCACCGGTGGCGGGTCTCAATTATGCCCGTATCGAAGGTTTTGGCAGTGATGTCATCATCTGCGATACCGGCGGCACGACATTCGATGTCGGACTGGTGCGCGACGGCGAGGTCAAGTTCACCCGCGAAACCTGGATCGGCCCGCAATGGACCGGAGACATATTGGCGATTTCCTCTGTTGATGTGCGCAGTATCGGCGCCGGCGGCGGCTCAATCGCTTGGATCGATCCGGGCGGCCTGTTGCGCATCGGCCCGCACAGCGCCGGCGCGGTGCCGGGACCGGCCTGTTACGGCAACGGCGGCGACCTGCCGACGGTGACGGACGCCGCGATGGTGCTCGGTTATCTCGACGCAGAATATTTTCTCGGCGGGCGCATGACGCTCGACACGGCGGCGGCACACCGGGTGATCGAAACCATCGCCAAGGGCATCGGCGGAAGTATCGAGGAGGCCGCCGACGCGATCATGAATTTGGCCAGCGAATACATGATCAAGGCGATCCACGATATTACCGTGACAGAAGGCATCAACCCGGCGGAAAGCGCGCTTGTCGCCGGCGGCGGCGCGGCCGGTCTCAACATCATGCCGATCGCCGCCGAACTGGGTTGCACGCGCGTCATTCTGCCGAAGACTGCCAGCGCGCTCTCGGCCTGCGGCATGCAATTCTCCGACATCATCGCCGAGCACAGCGCCAGCAAAGTGACGCTGACCGGCAATTTCAACTATGACGGTGTGAACCAGGCGCTGCAGTCAATCGATGACGAGTTGGGGCGCTTCGTCAAAACGCTCGAAAGCCGCGGGTTGGCCGATTCGAGCATCGAGTATTTCCTTGAGGCGCGCTACCTGTTCCAAGTGTGGGAGCTCGACGTGCCGATCAGCATTCAACGCTTTCGTGGCCAGCAGGATGTGGATGCCTTGGTCGCGGCGTTTCATGATGTGCATGAACGCGTCTTCGCCGTGCGCGATGAGGATAGCCAGGTTGAGTGCCTCAACTGGAAAGGCCGGGCGCGGGTGCGGCTGCCGCATCCGCCGGAAATAATCCCAGCGGCTGAAACGGCAGGAGACAACGCCCCGGTGGCGCACCGCTCAGCCTATTTCGGCGCCGTCGGACGCGTCGAGACACCAATTTATCATGGCAATGCTTTGCGCCGCGGTGCGCATATTGTCGGCCCGGCGATCATCGAGGAACCGACCACGACACTGGTGGTTTATCCCGGCATGTCGGCCCGCCTCAGCGAAGCCGATAATTACCTGCTTGAGACCGGAACCGGGTGAGAGGACAAAGAAGATGACCAAAGGCACCAAAGGCAATGGCGAAGCGACGCAACAGCTCAATTCGGTATTGATTTCCATCCTCGCCAACCGCATGGATGGCATCGTGCGGGAAATGTCCAACACGCTGCTGCGCGCGGCGCGCTCGGCGGTGATTGCCGCGGCGCGCGATTTTTCCTGCGCGATTTGTACCGCCGACAACCGTCTGCTCTGCGCCGCCGAGGGTCTGCCGGTCCATATCTTCGGCTCGCATTTGCAAACTCAATCCATGTGCGACCTGCATGACGATCTCGCCGAAGGCGACGCCTTCCTCCACAATGATGCCTATCTCGGCAATACGCATTCGGCGGATTTGACCGTTCTGGTGCCTGTGTTCATCGATGGCGAGCATATGTTTACCGCTTGCGCCAAGGCGCATCAGGCCGACATCGGCAATTCAATTCCGTCCACCTATCACGCTGGCGCGCGCGATGTGTATGAGGAAGGCGCAATCATCTTCCCCTGCGTACGCGTGCAGACCGACTACGTGATGAACGACGATATCATCCGCATGTGCCGCAGGCGCATTCGCGTGCCGGAGCAATGGTATGGCGATTTCCTCGCCGCGCTTGGTTCGGCGCGCATCGCCGAGCGCCGACTGAAGGAACTCTGTGCCAAATACGGCAAAGATCAGATCAAGCAGTTCATTGAAGAATGGTTCGATTATTCCGAACGCGTCATGGTCCAGACGATCCGTGCGCTGCCGAAGGCAAAGATCGTCAACGAAGGGGCACATGATCCGTTTGAGCCGATGCTGCCGGACGGTATTCCAATCAAAGTTGAACTGACCCTCGATCCCGACAACGCCATCATCGAGATCGATTTGCGCGACAATATCGATTGTGTCGATTGCGGGCTCAATCAATCCGAGGCCTGCGCGATCAACAATGTGGTAGCCGGCGTGTTTCATAGCTTGGAGGGCGACCTGCCGCATAATGCCGGCTCGTTCCGCCGCATTATCGTGCATCTGCGCGATGGCTGCGTGGTCGGCCGGCCGAGCTTTCCGCACAGCTCCTCCATGGCGACCACCAACGTCGCCGACCGCCTGGTAAATTTGACCCAATCAGCCTTCGCGCAGTTGGGAGATGGTCACGGGTTGGCCGAGGGCGGCAGTGCGATGGCAGCCGGCTTCGCGGTCGTTTCAGGCAATGATTTCCGCCGCGGCGGTGAGCCTTATATCAACCAACTCACGACCGCCGTGAATGGCGGGCCGGCCAGTCCGCAGGCCGATGGCTGGGTGACGTACGGCTTGCCGGTCGTTGCCGGCCTGATGTACCGCGACAGCATCGAGTTGGACGAAATCAAACACCCGGTTCATTTCGACAGCATGCGCCTTCTTCCTGCCAGCGGCGGCGCCGGGCGGTTTCGCGGCGGACCGGCAGCTGAAGTCGTCTACGGCCCGCGCCAGGACCCGATGACCATCGTCATTCCGTCCGACTGCCAGATCAATCCGGCGCACGGTGTGCGCGGCGGGCTGAACGGCGAACTGGCGGCGCAATGGAAAGTGAGCGCCAATGGCGACGAGACCTTGTTGCCGAACTTGGTGCAGCTCGAATTGCAGGCGGGTGAGTTCGTGCGCGGCCGGGAGGCCGGCGGCGGTGGCTATGGCAGCCCGTATGAGCGCGCAGCCGAGCGTGTTCTAAAGGATGTTGAACGGCGCTGGGAAACCGTCGAGCGCGCGCGCGATATCTATGGCGTGGTGCTGACCGGCAGCCTCGACAATGATGATCTCGCCATAGATCAGACGGCGACAGAAGCGGCCCGCGCCGGCGCTTAGATCCGCGTCACGTTCCAGGTTGAATCGATCTTTGAGCCCGCCTGGGTGAAAATTACCGTCACCGGACAGCGCGCGTAAAGATCTGATTTCAATTGGGCGAGTTGGGTGTCATTGGCGTCGCTCGATACGTTGACCGTCAATGTCAGGTTGGGAAACGGCAGGATGGTCGGCGTCTGGGTCGAGATACCGTTGGTATCGAATTCCGCATCAAGGGCCATCGACATATCGTCGAGGCGAATCCCCATTTCACCGGCAATAAGATGCGAGATGACGTTGAGGCAAGCGAGATAGGACGACAGCATGGTCTCGAGCGGTGACGCCGCCGCGTCGGTGCCGCCGCGTATCTCGGGCTCGTCGATCACCACCTGGTGGTGGCGCACGCTGGCGTCGGTGCGCGAATGGGTTGGGCATTCCGCCTTGATTTTGAAATGATGCCTGGCTGGCATATCGAATGTCATAACGCTCTTTCTCCTGTGCTTTGATGGCGCGCATGAAACCATGCAACGAGCCGACAGCCAAGCGGCTGCATCATGCTAGGCTCGGTGAAGATACTCAGGGAACACACATATGCTGATGAACGGCGCCGAATATCTCGAATCTTTGCGCGACGGGCGCACCATCCGGATCGGCAGCGAGACGGTGAACGATGTCACCAGCCATCCGGCTTTCCGCAATGCGGCGCGCTCTTTTGCGCGCATTTGGGACGCCCGCCACAGTGCGGAATATGCCGACGATCTTTGCGTTGAAGAAGACGGCGAGCGCTTCCCGGCCTACTATTTGATGCCCAAGAGCCGCGCCGATTTGGAGCAGCGCACACGCTCGGCCACGGCGATTGCCGACCTGTCCTACGGCATGATGGGGCGCTCGCCGGACTTCGTCGGCGGCTATGTCACCGGCGCTGCCATGCAGCCGGAGATGTTCAAAACCGACGCACATGATTTTTCCGGCAATATGACCGCCTATTACAAGCATTGCCGCGCCAATGATATTTTTCTCTCCCACGCCGTGGCGCCGCCGCAAGGCACGCGCGACCCCGAACATTACGGCCGCTCATCGTCGTTCGTCCCCACCCTTTCGGTCACCTCAGAAGGCGACGATGGACTGGTGATCAATGGCGTCAAATTGCTGGCCACGGCGGCGGCGTTTTCGCACGAAATATGGATCGGCAATATCCTGCCACTGGCGCCCGGCCGCGAAGCGGAAGCCGTGACCTGCGTCATCCCGGTGAATTCGCCGGGCCTCGAACTGTGGTCACGCAAGCCCTATGCGAGCTTCGCCCAAAGCGAATACGACAATCCCCTCGCCTATCATTACGACGAATCCGATTGCGTGGTGATCTGCCGTGACGTGAAGGTGCCGTGGGAGCGTGTCCTCACGCTCGGCGATATTCCGTGGTCGCGAAATATCTATTTCGACACCTCGGCGCATACGCTTTCCAATCATCAGGCGGCGGTGCGCTATCGCTCAAAATTAAAACTGCTGCTCGGCATCGCGAAACGTATTACCGAATCGATGGGCACCGACAAAGTGCCGGCGGTGGCCGATACGATCAATCACCTGTCCGCCATGCACGCCACGATTTCGGCGATGATCGCCGGCCAGATCCAGGATCACGAGACACTGCCCGGCGGCTATGCCTGCTACAACCGGCGTTACATGTATGCGTCGATCTACTTTGCGACACAGAATTACGACAAGATCCTGGCCCGCATCCGCGAGTTGACCGGCGGCGGCGTGTTGCAGATGCCGGCCGACGTGTCGGTGATGGACGATGAAGAAACCAAGCGCATCTTTGATATGTGCTGGTCGACCGAGAAATGGGACGCCGCCGACAAAATGAAACTGTTCAAGCTCGCCTGGGACATCCTCGGCACCGATTTCGCCGGCCGCCACTCACAGTATGAGCGCTTCTATATGGGCCCGGCTTTTATCGTCCGCGAACATGTGGGGCGAGAAACAGACTGGGCCGAAATCGAAGATTTTACCGATAGTTTGCTGGCGAGTTATGGTGCGCCGGGAGACAAGCGCTAGACGCCCGATTGCCTAGCTCTTGGCGAGTAGGCCTCTGAGCACCCGTTCCGGAGTGAGGGGAATTTGTTTGAGGCGGAGGCCCGTGGCCGCCGAGATGGCGTTGTTGATGGCCGGGGCGGCGCCGACCAGGGGCGGCTCGCCGACGCCCTTGACGCTAAAGGGGTGACTCGGTTCCGGTGTTTCCAGGACGATGGTGTGAATCTTATCGGGCGCTTCCATGGTGCCGGGGAATTTGTAATCCATAAAGCTCGGGTTCACCAGGCGGCCATCCTCCCACAGCATTTCTTCGCATAGCGCATAGCCAAGGCCCTGCACGAAGCCGCCTTCAATCTGGCTTTCCACCAGGCCCGGATTGATGGCGCGGCCGACATCATGGGCGCACCAGGCTTCGAGCACCTGCACTTGGCCGGTGGTTTCATCGACTTCAACCTCAACCACTTGCGCGCCGAAGGTGATGACCGACAGCGCATCCAAGCCGAGAAAGCCGGTCATCTGAGTGTGCTCCGGGTCTGGAGGATCGTTGGGGATGAAGCTGCCGGAACCGGTGATCGGCCCGCCGACTGCCCATAACGAGCGCCCGGCGATATCGGCGAAACTGACCTCGGCGTTGCCCGGCGGCTCGATGTTCACGCCGATGCGCCCGCCAGGGCGAAGCTCTAGTTCCTCAGGCGGGCATTCCAACATATCTGCGGCATGTTCGAGCAATTGCGTGCGCACCTGCATCGCCGCCCGATGCACGGCCTGACCCACTGTGTAAGTCACGCGGCTGGCATTGGTGCCGAAGTTATAGGGCGCAGAATCGGTATCGGGCGGGGCAAAACTCACTTGCTCGATGTCGAGGCCGAGGGCGGCGGCGCACATCTGGCTGAGCACGGTATCTGAGCCCTGGCCGATATCTACCGCGCCGACATTGAGGATGATCGTGCCATCGCCCTGAAGGCGCACGATCGCGCCGGCTGAGAGAAAGGCCGAGGTGTGCGCCAAACCAACCACACCGAGCCCGCGCTTCTTTCCAGGTGGCGCCTCGCGCGGGCGCCTCCAGTCCGACGCGTCGCGCACTGCCTCTAAAGATTCGACCAGGGCGCAGGATGCAATCTTCTGCCCGCCAAGCCACGGCTCGCCCGCTTTGATCGCGTTCTTGATGCGGAGATCAATCGCATCGATACCGAGCGCCTCAGCGATCTCATCCAATTGCGATTCACAGGCAAACGAGGCTTGCGGATTGCCGAAGCCGCGAAACGCTCCAAAGCGAAGCTTGTTGGTATAGACCGCATGACCGAGGGCGTGCACGTGCGGGATGCTGTAGGGGCCACGCGCGTAAAACAGCGCCAGATTCATCACCGCCGGGCTGTCATCGGCATAGGCACCGGCGTCGAACCAAAGTTCCATCTCACGCGCCACCAGGGTGCCGTCCGCCTTGGCGCCGGTGCGCACACGGATGGTGCCCGGATGGCGGGCGCGCATGGTGGTCATGTCTTCATCGCGATTTAGGATGAGACGGACCGGCGCCCGGGCTTTTCGCGCTAGCATCGCGGCGACGAGCTGGCCCGAGGCCTCCGCCTTGGCGCCGAAGCCGCCGCCGACGCGCGGCGCGATGCAGCGAATTTTTCCCATTGGGATGCCGAGGCCCTCATGCAGATTGGCCTGGGTGCGGAATATGCTCTGGGTGGACGACCAGACCGTCAGCCGGCCGTCCGGCCCGAAGGCGGCAAGCGCTGATACCGGCTCCATATATGCATGATATTGCGCGCCCACTTCGTAGGTGCCCTCAACGATGATATCGGCCTCATCAAAGCCGTCCAGCCCGCGGCCCATGACGGCCTCGGCACGGGCAAGTAAATTGCCCGCATTCTCGGGCGCCTGATAAATTTTTGCGTATTCAGCAAAACTCTCATGCAACACCGGCGCGCCGTCGGCCATTGCTTCCGCCACCGTCGTGACAGCGGGCAGCTCTTCATAATCGATCTCGATCAAACGCGCCGCCAAGCGTGCCGTCGCTTCATCTATGGCCGCGACCGCAGCCACGGGATCGCCGATATAGCGCACCTTGCCGAGCGCCAGGGCGTACTCATCCTTGACCACCAGGCCAACCCGGCCGCCGGTGATGTCTTCGCCTGTGACAACCGCCTTAACCCCGGGCAGCGCCAGCGCCGCTGAGGCATCGTAGGAGAGAATGCGCGCATGCGCATAGGGGCTGGTGAGAAGCGCGCCGTGCAACATGCCGGGCAGCAGCATATCGCCCGTGAAGATTGCCTTGCCGCCGGCCTTTTCCGCCGCGTCCAGGCGTGGCGGGCTTTTACCGATTGCGCTTTCGATATCGCTCATGTGCCGGGCCCTCCGGCTTGACCAAGCCTCTTTGCGGCCAGTTGAACGGCGTCGATGACCCGAACATAGCCGGAGCAGCGGCAGAGATTGCCCGAAAGTGCGTTGCGGATTTCCTCGCGCGTGGGCGCCGGATTGTCGGCCAGTAATGCCGTCGCACTCACGATCATGCCGCTCATGCAAAAGCCGCATTGTATCGCTCCGGCATCAACGAAGGCCTGCTGCATGACGGACAACTCGTCGTATTCGCCGAAACCCTCAACGCTGATGATGTCGCGCCCGGTGACGTTAACGGCGAGAAGCAGGCAAGCGTTCATCGGCAGGCCGTTGATCAACACGGTACAGGCGCCGCAAACACCTTGATTGCAGGCATTTTTCGAGCCGGTCAGCGCCAGTTCACCACGCAGCGCATCGAGCAGCGTGCGCGACGGCGGGACGCGAAGCGCGCGTTCCTCACCATTTACCTGGAGGGTGATATCCAATTTATCGCTCATGACTGAGATTCCAACTTAGCCCGCGCGGCTGAGAGAGCGCGCCCCAGAAGACGCGGCACCAACATCAAGCGGTATTCGGCGCTGCCACGTACATCGTCCACGGGATCGCTGGCCTCGACCAGTTTAGCGGCAGCGGCCTCGATCGCATCCGAATCCATCGCCGCGCCAATCAAACACGCTTCGGCTTCCGCCACGCGCACCGGCGTGGCTCCAGCGGCGCCGAGCGCGATCCGCGCGAAGCTGCATTCGCCGCCCTCCATGGCGAGCACCAGAGCGACGGACAATGTGGCGTAATCGCCGTGCACCCGGGCGAATTTTTCGTAATGCCCCATCGCGCCTTCAGGTGGCGCCGGCAGCCGGACGGCTGCGACCATCTCGCCCGCCTGCAGCGCCGTGGTGAGATAATCCTCGAAGAAATCCTCGGCGGAGATTTCACGTTTGCCCGCCGGGCCCGCAGTTTCGATCACCGCGTTTGCCGCCACCAACGCCGCTGGCAGATCGGAACTGGGATCGCCATGCGCCACGGCGCCGCCGAGCGTGCCGATATTGCGCACGGAGGGGTGGGCAATCTGCGCCGCCGCGTCGCGGACAACGGCGTTGCCGCCGGTAAGCCGTGCTTCAGCGGCCAGGGCGGTGTGGCTCAACATGGCGCCGATACGGAGGCCACCATCTGCCGCCGCCTCGATTGTCTGCAGCTCGGTAACGGCGCGCAGGCTAATCAGAGCAGAAGGCGCGACCAGATCGGCATTCATCATCGCCACCAATGTCGCGCCGCCAGCCAAAAGCAGCGCTTCCGGGTCGGCGGCGAGCAGGGCTAGGGCTGCGTCGAGGCTTGTGGGCTGATGAAATTCCATGGGCTTCGCCTCAGACGCCGACAACAGGTTCCGACAATTTCGCCTCTGCGGCGGCGCGAAAGTTCTCGGCGAACTCAGCGCCCAGCGCCGCCGCCTTCTTTTTCATGATGCCGAGGCCGAATTTTACCAAGCGCCCTGTGACCTGAACATCGGATTGGTAATGCACATTGGTGGCGTCCGCGCCGGACGCGCTCAAAGTCAATTCGCTCTTTGCCGTCAGGCGGCTGGCATTGGTGCCTTCTTGGCCGCGCGTCTCGACCCGAGCAAAACTGGGCGGCCGTTCCTCAGCTACCTGGATATCGAGTTTGAATACCGTCTTGATCGGCCCGATACCGACTTTAACAGCCGCCCGATAGGCGCCATCGCCGATATCCTCGACGTCGTGGCAGCCGGGCACGCAAGGCGCCATGAAGGCGGGATCGCGGATGCAGTCCCAGACATGCTCGAGCGGCGCCGCCACGGTAAAGTTTTCCTCGATGATCACGCTTCCCCACTTGCTCTTGCTTCGTTGTTATGGCCCGCGCCCAGCCCTGTCAATCGGCGCGCAAAACCGGAAAAAAATTCGCGTCTTAAGGACCGTGGCAAACGGGCGTAAATCGGTTACTTTCGCGGCGCCATGAAAAACCCCGCGATTCGCCCCAAGGACGCTGCCACCCTCGCTCTTATACGCCGGGACGGCGGGACCGCCTTGGTACTCATGGGCCAACGCGGCAAGGAGCAAGTGTTCATGCCCGAGCGCTATGTCTTTCCCGGCGGCGGCGTGGAAGCTTGCGACCGCTATGTGCGACCGGCGGGCGAATTGCGCGAAGGCGTGGCACAGCGCTTGGCGCGTTCCTGCACATTAGCGCGGGCGCGCTCTCTCGCTGCCGCCGCAATCCGCGAAACCTTCGAAGAGACAGGCCTCATGTTGGCAGCCCCCAGCGCCCCGCCCCACCACAAGGTGCGAACCGAATGGCGCGGTTTTCAGGAGCGCAACCTGGCGCCGTCGCTCGACAAACTCGATTACATCTTCCGCGCCGTAACGCCACCAGGATCGCCACGCCGATTCAACGCACGATTCTTTATGGCCTTTGCGGAGGACTTACACGGCCAAATCACCGGCAACGGCGAACTTCACGATATCGCCTGGGTGCCGATAGCGGAGGCGCTGAAAATGCCGATCCCGCGCATCACGGGCGTGGTACTGCGCGAAATTGACCGCCTGCTACAGGACCCGGCGCCGCGCGACAAAGTGGAAGCCACCCCATTCTTCCGCCGCGTTGGCGAAAAGTATATTTTGAATATGGAGTAGCGGGCTCTAAACCGCGTGACGCCGCTCGGCGATGCCGCGTTCGACAATTGGCAATACCTGTTTGGCGAATAATTCCTGGGTCTGGATCGCCTTATGCGCGGGAATGCCGCCATAATGGCTGACCAGGATAAATTCCTCGAAGGGCACCTTGTCGTATAGCGTGAGCAGTTGATTGGCGACCTTCTCGGGCGTGCCGATATAGACGATGCCGAGATCGACGATATCCTGATAGGAGACATCGCCGAGACGAAGGAAATCGTCGCCGGCGTAAAAATCGAATCCGCCGGCGCGCATCCGGGCTTTGACCTCCTCGGTGCGGTTCATCTCCTTCAGCGGCGACACATTATATTCGATGAACCGCATCGCATATTCCTCGGCGTCGCGCTCGGCGCGCTGCTGATCTTCGTCGAGGTATAATGCTTTCAGGAAGGATACATGCGGCGTGGTGCCGGCGCGGGCACAGGCTTCCTGATAGATGTTGTGCGGCTCAATGAAGATATCGTCCGGCGTCGGTGCGCCCAGCACCACGCTCCAGCCGCGCTCGCCCGCCTGGGTGAACGTCTTGGAGCTGGTACCGACCTGGAAGATCGGCGGATGCGGTTTTTGGATCGGCTTCGGCACGATCGAGAGATTTTCGCAGGTGTAATATTTGCCGTGGAACGAGAAGCGCTCTTCGGTCCAGCCCTTAATGAGAATTTCGATGCATTCGTGAAAGCGCTCAAGGCTTTCCTCATAGGCGACATTTGCGGGCTCCTGCAGCCAACCATGACCACGCCCGATGCCGACTTCGATACGCCCACCGGTAAGAATATCGGCCTCGGCGATCTGGCCGCAGAGAACCATCGGATTGTGCAGCGGCAGGGTGTGGCAGAGGGTGCGAAAGCGCAGATTGCGCGTGCGCTCGGCAAGCTTGGTAAAGAGCGGCAGCGGCGCGCAATTGATGGCGAATTTCTCGAAAAACGGATGCTCCAGCGTGGTGAACACGTTGAATCCGCGCTGATCCGAATGCTCGGCGCATCGGATCACATCGTTGATTAGCTCGGCATGATCGCGCCCCGGCGGGCATTGAAATTCGACATAAGTTCCAAGACGCAATTTTGTCACTGTTCGCTCCCCTGCTGACTGAATACTGCCGACTGTAACGGCATCTCAACCCTGGTTGCCAGCCCGTCGCGCTGCGCCGATGTCATGAATTCGTCAGTTTTACAGCGCTGCGCCGCGTGCGACCTCAATTTCAGCGGCCGGCATTCCGGCATCCTTAGCCGCATCCAGCAAACTCTGCCAGGTTGAGCCCGGCAGGGGCACGCCGTCGGCCCGCCGCTGTGCTCGGTTGCGCGTTTCCGCGTCGCCCGGACAAAGCACCTCGCCGCCCGCTTCGGCCGGGCGCGCCGAGCGGAAAAATTCCACATATTGGCGCAGTTCGGCGGCAAAACCATCCGACGTGGTGAGAAATTCCGGCACGATGTAGATCGATAGCATGCCGTTCGCCAATTGCTGCTTGCCCGGCGTAGAGCAGCCCGAGCCGGTCAGGGCGCCGGCCAGGATCTCGCACATGAAGGAGAGGCCCGAGCCCTTATGCTCACCCATCGCGCGGATCGCGCCCGAGCCGGTGCGAACATCCAAAGGCTGGGAGCTGTCGCTGACGCCATATATCAGCACTGGATCGGTAGAGAGCGTGCCGTCGCCATCGATCAAAGCGTCCGCCGGCAGTGGCTTGCCGCCGCCGAGCGCGTTCAACACCTTGCCTTCGGCAACGATTGAGGTCGCGAAATCGAGCACCAGAGATGGTTCGTCCTTCGACGGAATACCGATGCACACTGGATTGGTCGACATGCGGCGCTCCGTCCCGCCGAACGGTGCCACGAGCAAACCAAGACCGGACGTGTTGACGAAATGTATTGAGATCACGCCGTCCGCCGCCGCCATCTCGGCCCAATCGCCGATGCGTCCGAGATGGCCGGAATTGCGCAGCGCAACCAACGAGAGGCCGCACTTGGTGGCCTTCGCCATGCCGAGGCGCACCGCCTGTGGCCCGACCGTTTGGCCGAACCCAAACTTGCCGTCGACCACGGCCAGCACATCATTTTCGCTGACGATAGAAACTTCCTGATCGCGCGAGACGTAGCCTTCCTTCAGCCAATGGAGATAGCGCGGCACGCGAAGGACGCCGTGGCTCTCATGGCCGGAAAGGTTTGACGAGGTCAGATACCGGCCGATGCGCCCCGCCTCGTCGGCCGAACAGCCGGCGGCAGCGAATGTATCGCTGACGAGCCGGCTGAGAACATCGGCCGGGACGGTGACGTCTGTCTTTTGGAGATTTGCCATGGCTAGCTCCTGCCGCGCTCGCGCGCGAGCATTTCCAACAGCGAAATCAGCAAATGATCGCGCTCCCGGGTTAGCTCGTCGAGCGAGCGGCCCGCCGCTTCGGCGGTCACACCGGCAATTAATTTCTCCGCCGCGGCGTCAGAGATTTTGGGCTCGCGGCCAAGATCCGCCCACCAGGATTCGAGCGCGGGACCGAAATGTTCAATCGCGTGGCGGACGCCACCATCGCCGCCGGCGAGATGCAGGATGAGGTTTGGCCCCATCAGTGCCCAACGCAAACCGGGACCGTAGGAGACGGCGATATCAACATCCTCGACGCTCGCCACGCCGCTATCTACCAGATGCACCGCTTCACGCCACATTGCCGCTTGCAACCGGTTGGCAAGATGGCCGGGCACTTCGCGGTTGATGCGGATCGCCTTTTTGCCACAGCCGTTATAGAAGGCGAGCGCCCATTCGACAGCAGCGGCATCGGTTTCGTCTCCGCCGACAACCTCAACCAGGGGCACGAGGTGCGGCGGGTTGAAGGGATGGCCGATGACATAGCGCGCCGCCGCCTTGCGCCCCGCCTGAAGCTCGCTGATTAAGAGGCCAGACGAGCTCGACGCCATAATTACATCGTCAGGAAGTACAGCATCGAGGCGGCCATAGAGCTCGATCTTGATATCTTTGTTCTCGGGGCCGCTTTCCTGAACAAACTGGCAGTCGCGCACCGCTTCCGCCGGATCATCGAAAAACGCCATGCGGCTTTCATCCACTAGGGCGGGCGCTCCGAGCCGGATAAGGGCGGGCCAGGCGGCAGCGATGAAGGCGCGGCAACGCGCCTCGAAGCCGGGCGCCGGGTCCCACACATTGACGGCCAAGCCATGCGCCATGAAATGCGCCGCCCAGGAAGCGCCGATGGTGCCGGCGCCGAGGATCGCGACGCGCTCGACCGCGTCTGGTTTCACCAAATTCATACTTGTGCCCTCATGTGAATGTCCAATTTTCAAGATACCAGAGCTGCCGCGCTCTCACCCGCGACGCGGCCCAGCATCACCGCCGTCAGCAAACCATTGCCGGAGGAATAGCCCCATACCTCGGGACCGGAGACACCGCAAGCCGCGCCGCCGCCGGCAAAGAGATTGGGCAATGCGTTCCCGTCCCGGCGCAGCACCCGCGCCAATGTGTCGATAGCGAGTCCGCCCTGGGTATGAAAAAGCGAGGCCCCGACCCGCACCGCGTAATAAGGTGGCGCCAGCGCCGGTTTACCTTCGAAGTGCCGGCCAAAAAGATCGCGCCCTTCAATTTCTGCGTGGCGCTGCGTCTCCGCCAATGTCTCTGTAAGCGCGGCTTCAGGCAATCCGAGATTGGCAGCAAGTGCCGCCCCGCTCATTGCAGTTTTTACCGCGCCCGCCGCGTCGGCTTGACGATAGTCCTCGAATTCCATCGCCAGGGCATGGATGCATGAATCATAGATATCCCACACTGCCCCGCCAGGCTGGCCGAGGACATCGATCGAATGTTCGGAATAACCCCGGCTCTCATCGGCGAAACGCTTGCCCGCGCTATTGACCTGAATTCCACCTTCGCGCATCACCGCCCAGGTAATCAGGATGCCGTGCGGCACCGCCACTGAGGCGTGGCCCTGATAGGCGCCCATATGGCGAATTTCGGCACCGAGCTGTTCCCCCCATAGAACCGCATCACCGCGATTTCCGGCATGGCCGAAATATCCCGCGCCGGCCATTTCGGGGATATAGCGGCGCACCATGTCACGGTTTCCGCCGAAGCCGCTGCACGCCAGGATTAGCGCCTGGCACCCCACTCGCTCGGCGCTGCCGTCGGGCCGGCGAAAGCCAACGCCGCGCACCCGGCCATCCGCGTCGGCATATATTTCCTGCACTTCGGCGCCGCACAGGATATCGATTTCCGCTGCCCCGGCAGCGGCCAAGAGGCGCGCCATCAAGGCCGCGCCGGTGCGCTCCGGCACCGCATGCATACGCGCCCGCCGCTGGCCGGTGTAGAGGAAGCCTTCGATCAGGACGAAAGGAATGCCGTGCGTCGCGGCCAACCATTCGAGGGTCGGGCCTGAGCGTCGGCAACAGAGATCGATGATCGCGGGGTCGGCTAAGTTTCTGGCTTGCGCCTGGATGTCGCCGGCCATGAGCTCCACACTGTCTTTGACGCCGCGTTCGGCCTGCCAGCGCGTCGTGCAGGCCGGAATAAAGCCAGAGGAAAGCGCCGTGGAGCCAGCCGGCGGCGTGTCGCGCTCTAGCACCAGCACGCCAACGCCAGCATCCCGCAGAGTCAGTGCCGCGGTCAGTCCGCAGGCGCCACCGCCGATGATGACGACCGGAAATTCCGTCTCAAACGTTTCGCCCTCAGCCGGTTTCACATGCATTGTTATAGACCTTCACCAATCCTATGCTGCTGCACAAATCTGTATCATGGGAGAGAACCCTTGCGCTTCAAAGGAACCAAAACTTACGTCACTACCGAGGAATTGAACGCCGGCGTCAACGCCGCGATCACATTACAGCGGCCGCTGCTGGTCAAGGGCGAGCCGGGCACCGGCAAGACCATCCTCGCCGCCGAGATCGCCGCGGCGCTGAACGCGCCGCTTATCGAGTGGCATGTGAAATCGACTACCAAGGCACAGCACGGCCTTTATGAGTATGACGCGGTGGCGCGCTTGCGCGACGGCCAGCTTGGCGATGAGCGGGTGAAGCAGATTTCCAACTATATTTTGCCAGGTAAATTGTGGGAGGCGTTTGCGCTCGATCAACGGCCGGTCCTCTTGATTGATGAGATCGACAAGGCGGACATTGAATTTCCCAACGATCTTCTGCTCGAACTCGACCGCATGGAATTCCATGTCTATGAGACCAAGGAGACGATCCGCGCGGTGCATCGCCCTGTGATCATCATCACCTCCAACAATGAAAAAGAGCTGCCGGACGCCTTTCTCCGGCGCTGCTTCTTCCATTACATCCGCTTTCCGGACCGGGAAACTATGGAGCGCATCGTCGCCGTGCACCACCCCGACATCAAGAAACGTCTGGTCAGCGCGGCACTCGGACTGTTTTACGATATCCGCGAGGCGCCGGGGCTGAAGAAAAAACCGTCGACGTCCGAACTGCTGGATTGGTTGAAGCTGCTGATGGCCGAAGATATTTCGCCGGAAGATTTGCGCGCCACAGATTCGGCGCAAATCATTCCGCCGCTCTATGGCGCGTTGCTGAAATCGGAACAGGACGTGCAACTGTTCGAGCGACTGGCCTTCCTCAACCGGCGCGAACAACGCTGAGGTCAGCGCCTTGTTCCAAAATCTTTTCCGTGAGCTGAAACGGGTGCGGGTGCCGGTTACGCTGCCGGAATATCTCGACCTGATGGCGGCGATGGACAAGGGCCTTGCTGATTACAGCGTCGATCAATTCTATTATCTGTCGCGCGCACTTCTGGTGAAGGACGAGCGCCATCTCGACCGCTTTGACCAGGTGTTCGGCCAAGTGTTCAAGGGCCTCGAGCGCGTCTCGGCGGATGATGAAGAAGTAGAAATCCCGGCGGAATGGCTGAAGCGCCTGGCGGAGCTCAATTTGAGCGAAGAGGAAATGGCCAAGATCGAGGCGCTGGGTGGCTGGGAAAAACTGATGGAAACGCTGCGCGAACGCCTAGCCGAACAGGACGAACGCCATCAGGGCGGCAGCAAATGGATCGGCACCGCCGGCACTTCGCCGTTTGGCGCCTATGGCTACAATCCGGAAGGCGTGCGCATCGGCCAGCGCGAGGGCCGGCAGGGACGCGCGGTCAAAGTTTGGGACAAGCGCGAATTCCGCGATCTCGACGGCGAGGTCGAGCTCGGCACGCGCGGCATGAAAATTGCTCTTCGGCGTCTCCGCCGTTTCGCCCGCGAAGGCGCGCTCAGCGAACTCGACATCGACGACACGATAAAATCCACCGCGCGCAACGGCGGCTGGCTCGATCTCCGCATGGTGCCAGAGCGCCACAATGCGGCGAAAGTCCTCCTCCTGCTCGACGTTGGTGGCTCGATGAACGCCCATGTACAGGGCTGCGAGCAGCTGTTCTCGGCGGCGCGCAGCGAGTTCAAGCATCTCGAATATTATTACTTTCACAATTGTCTGTACGAAAGCGTGTGGCGCGACAATCGCCGCCGCCGGACCGAGCAAATCGATACCTGGGAGCTGATCAACAGCTACGATTCGGAATATAAAGTGGTGTTCGTCGGTGACGCCTTCATGAGCCCTTATGAAATTGTCTATCCCGGCGCCAGCGTCGAGCATTTCAATGAAGAACCCGGCGAGCTGTGGCTAAAGCAGATGCTGCGCGCCTATCCCAATGCGGTTTGGCTCAATCCGCTGCGGCAGCGCGGGTGGCACTCCAGCCAATCCATAAATATGATCCAGGAATTGATGGGAAACCGCATGTATCCGCTCACCCTGAATGGCCTTGAATCGGCCATGCGCGAGCTTGGAAAATAGGCTGTCCCGGTGCGAATAAATCTCGATTTTGAGCAACACCAATTGACCAGACGGAGACCGGCGTAATGACCGTAAATCAGAAGACGATGCTGTTGACCGGCGCCAGCCGGGGCATTGGACACGCCACGGTAAAGCTGTTTCATGAGCACGGCTGGCGTGTGTTGACAATTTCCCGCAACCCTTTCGATTTGAATTGTCCATGGCCAGGCGGCGCGGAGAATCACGTGCGAGCCGACCTCGCCGATCCCGAATCCTATCCACAGTTGATCGCAGAGCTGTCCTCCCGCATTGGCGACCATGGGCTTGACGCATTGGTAAACAATGCCGGCATATCGCCCAAAAAGCCGGACGGCGGTCGCCTGGGCGTGCTTGATTGCGACCATCAAATGTGGATCGATGTACTCAACGTCAATCTTGTCTCCATCGCCATGCTGGCGCGCGGGCTATTCCCTAAGCTGAAAATCTCGGGCGGCACCATTGTCAATGTCACGTCCATCGTTGGCTCTCGGGTACATCCGTTTGCCGGGGTCGCCTATGCCTGTTCCAAAGCCGGGCTGGCGGCACTGACACGCGAACTCGCGAAGGATTTCGGAGAGTTCGGTGTCCGGGTGAACGCCATTGCGCCGGGCGAGATTAAAACCTCGATCCTTTCAGCGGGCACCGAGGAACTTGTCGAGCGGAGAATTCCGATGGGCCGCCTTGGCGATCCCATGGAGGTCGCGGAAACGATCAAATTCCTGTGTTCGCCTGAATCGGCCTACATCAATGGCGCTGAAATTCATATCAATGGTGGTCAACATGTTTGAAAACGTTGAGGGCGAGCAATTCTACTAGCGCAGATAGTGACTTTTTCAGCGGCCCGCTAGCGTCGTGCCTGTGCCGCCTCGGCGACCGCGAGGATGCGGTACATCGAGCGCAGCACCGGCTTTTCGATCAGTTTGTTGTCGATGAGCACCAGGCCGGAATCGCCTTCTTCGAACGCTTTGATAACGCGGCGGGCATAATCGATCTGCGCTTCAGTGGGGCTGAAGGCCTCGTTCAGGGTGGCGATTTGCTTGGGGTGGATAGCGCCCTTACCCGTGAAGCCGAGGGCAGCACAGCGCTCTGCCTCCACGCGCAATCCCGCCATGTCTTCAAGATCGAGGAACGGCACATCGATTAAGTCCAGGCCGGCCCCCGCCGCTGCGTGCACCAATTGGGAGCGGGCGCGGAATAACGGCTCCCACACCGGCGCGACGCGCAATTCGGCGGCCATGTCGACGGCGCCGAACAGGAGAGAATCGATGCGCGGGCTGGATTTGGCGATGTCGTAACAGCGGTCGAGCCCGTCATTGGTTTCGATGATGACGTGAAAACGGATGGCAGCGCACTTTCCGATCAGTAGTTCGTCGAGTAGCTCTATTTCTTCCGCCGATTTGACCTTGGGCAACATGATCGCCAGCGGCGGCACATCGGCGGCAATGATCGCGCTCAAATCCATGAGGCCATCGGCGCTGCGCAGCGTATTAACGCGCACCACACATTCTACGCCGCCGATCTCCGGCAAATCCGCGAACAGGGCCAGGGTCTTATCGCGCGCTTCATCCTTGTGTTGCGGCGCGATTGCGTCTTCGAGATCAACAGTGACGATATCGGCGCCGGTGCGGAGCGCCTTCGGAAACATATCCGGCCGGTTGCCCGGCGTGAAAATCAGGCTGCGGCGCGGCTGAACCGAACCATCCGCCGTCACAGTGCCAGCACCTTGCCCGGATTCATCAGGTTTTGCGGATCCATCGAGCGCTTGATCAAGCGCATCACGTCCACCGAATCGCCGTGTTCGGCTTCCATGTAGCGGATCTTGCCGACGCCGATACCGTGCTCGCCGGTGCAGGTGCCGCCCATGGCGAGCGCGCGAGCGACCATATTGTCGTTGACCCGCTTGGCCCGATCGAGTTCGTCTTCATTGCCCGGCTCAAGCAGGAACCCGACATGAAAATTGCCGTCTCCGGCATGGCCGACGATGGGCGCCATCAGATCGCTTTCTTCGATTTCGCGCTTGGTCTCGAGCAGGCATTCGGCGAGCCGCGAGATCGGCACGCAAACATCGGTTGCCCAGACCATGCAGCCGGGCCGGAGCGCAAAGCAGGCATAAAGCACGTCATGGCGCGATTGCCAGAGGGCGTTGCGTTCCTCGGTGGTTGTTGTCCAGCGAAAATCAGAGCCGCCGTAGTCCGCTGCGATCTCGCCAACCATTTGGGCTTGCTCCTCGACGCCGCGCTCGGTGCCGTGAAATTCAAACAGCAGCGTGTGGTCAGGCGCGTAATCGAGCTTCGAATAGCGCATACAGGCATCCATCTGCACATCGTCGAGTAATTCCATGCGCGCCACCGGAATGCCTGACTGGATGGTCAGCATGACGGTGTTAACGGCGCCTTCCAGGGTCGGGAATGAGCACATCGCCGCCGAAATCGCCTCAGGAATTCCGTATAGCCGGAGCGTCACTTCGGTAATCACGCCGAGGGTGCCTTCCGAGCCGACCATGAGGCGCGTCAGATCATAGCCGGCGGCGGATTTGCGCGCCCGGCCGCCAGTCTTGATGATTTTGCCGTCAGGCAGAACCACGGTCAGGCCAAGCACGTTCTCGCGCAGCGTGCCGTAACGCACCGCATTGGTGCCCGAGGCGCGCGTCGCCGCCATGCCGCCCAAGGTCGCGTCAGCGCCGGGGTCGATCGGGAAGAACAGGCCGGTATCCTTGAGGTACTGGTTGAGCTGTTTGCGCGTCACGCCGGCCTGGACGGTACAGTCCAAATCCGCTTCGTTCACGCACACGACTTCGTTCATCTGGCTGAGATCGATGCATACACCACCATAAGGCGCGGTGACATTGCCCTCCACCGATGTGCCAACGCCGTATGGCACCATCGGCACGGCGTGGGCCGCACAAATGCTGACGATTGCGGACACTTCCTCGGTGCTGTGCGGAAACGCCACGGCGTCCGGTGGCTGCGGCGTATAGACGCCGCATTCGCCGTTGGCGTGCTGATCGCGCACGGCGGCTGAGGTGGTCAGGCGGTCACCGAGCAATTGCGAAAGCTCACTGATGGCGTTTTCACGCGGCAGGGACTGAGTTGCCATGATTTGTTTCCGTTAGGTTGCGGCTGCTAATTTCCGATCATACACCAACAGGGCCGGTTGGTAATTGCCTAGCTAGTCTTTGTCGAGCATGAGTCCGGCGGCGAGAAAGCCGCCATCAACCGCCATGATATGGCCGGTGATGTAGCGTGCCTCTTCGCTCGCCAGATAAAGCGCCGCTGAGGCGACCTCCGCGGGCGTGCCGTATCGGTCTTCGGGGATCGCCCGGGTGTAGACTTCACGCGTCTTGGCGGAATGCATCTTGGCGACCAATTCGGTATCGATCGCGCCCGGCGCCAATGCGTTTACGGTCACACCATGACTTGCCAATTCGACCGCCATCACCCGCGTCAGCGTCACCACGCCGCCTTTGGCAGCGCCGTACGCGGCGCGCCCGGTACCGCCGCGCATCGCCGCGGTCGAGGACAAGTTGACGATGCGGCCATAGCCGCCCTTGACCATCTCGCGCGCCGCCGCCTGGCCACACAAGAAAGTGCCGGTCAGGTCTACATCGATGATGCGCCGCCATTCCGCCTCCGTCGTGTCGAGGAAACCACGCTCGACGCCGATCCCTGCGCTGTGCACCAAGACGTGCAGGCCGCCGAGTTCGCTGTTTGTTTTGGCCACCGCTGCGTTGACCGACGCGGCGTCTACCACATCAAACGCAATGGCGATGGCTTTAGCGCCTGCCGAAACCAGCTCGGTGGCGACCGCCTCAGCGCCCTCCATGTTGATGTCAGCCACTGCCACAGCGGCACCCCTGGCCGCTAATTGCCGCGCCACCTCACGCCCGATACCGCTGGCGCCGCCGGTCACCAGCGCGACCCTTCCGGCAAAATCCATAACTGCAATCCGATCCGTTCAGTTTCGTCTCAGCGCGCCGCCGATGCTAAGCTCGCGTGGCCCGCGGAAAAAGAGGGAATTCAAGTGTGAGCATAGTAACAAAAAAACTTCGCGCGCTGATCGCCCGCGATGGGCTGGTGCCGATCGTCGGCGCCTATGATGCACTCTCCGCGCGCCTCGTCGAGCGCGCCGGTTTCGAGGTGATGCATGTCGGCGGCTATAACCTGTCGGCCTCTCATCTCGGACTGCCGGATGTTGGCTATTTAACGCTCAGCGAAACGGTGGATTTGGCCGGGCGCATTGCCGCCAACACCCAGCTCCCGGTGATCGCCGACGGCGATGACGGCTATGGCAATCATCTCAATGTCGGTCGTTTGATCGCTGAATTAGAGCGCGCTGGCCTTGCCGGGGTGCATATCGAGGACCAGGTGTTTCCCAAACGCTGCGGCCATATGGCGGGCAAACGTCTGGTTGCCGCCGCGGCGTTCGAACAGAAAATCAAAGCTGCGGTGGATGCGCGGCGCGACGGCGATTTCGTCATCATCGCCAGAACCGACGCCATCGCCGTTGAGGGCTTCGAGCAGGCGATCGAGCGCGCCAATATCTACGCCGAAGCCGGCGCAGATGTGGTCTTTGTAGAGGCCCCCGAAAGCGAGCAACAGGCCGCTGCCGTGCCGCGCGCGGTAGCGCGGCCGGCGCTCTACAACTGGTGCTACGGCGGCAAATCTCCCCTGCTGCCAGCCGACCGGGTCGCCGAGATGGGTTACAAGTTCATACTCTTTACAGATGCCCTCTACGCGGTTTCGAAAACCCTGATCGAGCTCTACGGCGAGATCAAGCAAAGCGGTACCTATCTCGGCTATGCCGATCGCATGCTGCCGTTCGACGAGTTCAATGAGTTGATGGATCTCGAGAAAGTCGTGGCGCTCGACGAAAAATACGGCGGTTAGACGTTCGGCGGATCGAATGGCCAGGCGCCCGGTTTTCTCGCTGCTTCTCGTTTTGGCCTCCGCAAATTCAAAGCGGAACAATAACCCGAGTGTGGTGTATTCTCGCCAGCAACCTTGGACAATCTGAACTATGCTCCGAGGCATAATAAAGGGGAGAAATTGGGCATGGCCAATCTAGCCAATTACGGAGACTATGACGCACTCGGGCTGGCGGAGCTGGTGCGCAAACGCGACATCAAGCCGAGCGAGCTGATGGAAGATGCGCTCGGCGCCATCGCGCAACTGAACCCCGAACTCAACTGCGTCGTCGGCGATCTCTCCGCACAGGCCGAGAGCGCCCTCACTGCCGGCCTGCCGAGCGGACCGTTCACCGGCGTGCCGTTCTTGATTAAAGAGATCGGCGTACAGGCTGCGGGCTCGCCATTTCGCATGGGCAGCAAACTTTGCGACGGCTTCGTGCCGCAAGCCGATACCGAACTGATGCGGCGCTTTCGCCTTGCTGGCCTGCTGACCATCGGAACCACACCGACGCCCGAATTCGGCTTCAATCCGACCTGCGAATCCTCCTTTCACGGTCCGACGCATAATCCCTGGGATCTGACGCGGAGCCCGGGCGGCTCCAGCGGCGGCGCCGCGGCCAGTGTGGCGGCGCGCATCTTACCGATGGCGCACGCCAACGACGGCGGTGGCTCGATCCGCATCCCAGCCGCGGCCTGCGGCCTGGTTGGCCTGAAACCGACACGAGGCCGCGTGCCTGCCGGGCCGGTTTCGGGGGAGCCGCTGAGCGGCCTGGCGATCGAGCTTTGCGTCAGCCGCAGTGTGCGCGACAGCGCCGCGCTGCTGGACGCGGTGGCGGGCGCCGATGTCGGCGCGCCAAATGTGATCGCCGCGCCGGCCCGCCCGTTTCTCGACGAAAGCTCTTTGCCACCCGGGCGCCTAAAAATCGCCTGGAGCGCCAAGGCGATAAATAGCGCACCAGTGGACGCGGAAGTGATAGCCGGCTTGGACAAATGCGTCAGCCTTCTAGAATCGCTCGGTCATGAACTGGTTGAAGATGCACCGGTGATCGATTGGCCAAGCTATTTCGACGCGCTGGTGGTGATCTGGTCGGCCAATCTCGCCTGGGCAATCGATCTCATGGGAAAAATCATGAATCGCGTTCCCGGCCCGGACAATTTGCAACACGTCACCGAAGCGATTTATCGCCATGGTCTGAGCATCTCAGCGACCGAGTTTCTCGCCGCCCAGGCCGCTTTCAACCAGGCCAACCGTGCGGCGTCAGCGCCGTTTGAAAAATATGATGTGCTGCTGTCGCCGACTCTCGCTCAGCCTCCGATCAAGCTTGGCACTCTCGATCAAAATGCCAAGGGCGTGGACAGCGCGGAATGGACACGCCGCGTCTTCGAATGGTGTGCGTTTACGCCGCTGTTCAATTCCACCGGACACCCGGCTGTCTCGCTGCCGCTGCATTGGACGACAGGCGGCTTGCCGGTCGGTATGCAGTTCGCCGGGCGCATGAATGATGAGGCCACTCTGATACGCCTCGCGGCGCAGCTCGAAGAAGCGCAACCCTGGGCGGCCCGGCGGCCACCGGTTTGCTACGCCGGATAAATTCTCAAACAAAGGAAAGACGATGACGGAAATCAAACGCGATCTCGTAGGCTATGGCGGTAAGCCGCCGACCAAACCTTTCTCAAACGGCGCCCGGCTCGCCGTCTCCATCGTCGTCAATTACGAGGAGGGGTCGGAATATTCCCACGCCATGGGCGACAACCGCCAGGATACGATGTTCGACTGGGGTGCCTATCCAACGCCGCCGGAAATTCGCAATCTGGCGGCGGAATCGGTGGCCGAATATGGCGCGCGGGTCGGCGTTTGGCGGATACTCGACGTGCTCCAGGCGGCCGAGGTGAAATCAACCTTCTTCGCCTGCGCTGTCGCCTTCGAGCATAATCCTGACGTCGCCAAGGCGGCGGTCGTCGGAGGCCATGAGATTTGCAGCCATGGCAACCGCTGGGAGGAAGTGTTCACGCTTAGTGAAGAGGAAGAGCGCGAGCATATGCGCATGGCGATCGAATCCTTCGAGCGCACCTGCGGCAAACGCCCGGTGGGCTGGTATTGCCGCTATGGCCCGAGCGTGCGCACACGCCGGCTGGTGGTCGAAGAGGGCGGCTTTATCTATGATTCCGACGCCTATAACGACGATTCGCCCTATTTCGTCGACGTCGACGGCACCCGCCATCTGGTCGTGCCATATGTCTCAGACGCCAATGATTTCAACTTTTGGCTGGCGCCCGGCTTCGTCACGGCGGGCGATTTCGACACTTATTTGCGCGACAGCTTCGACACCCTCTATGCCGAGGCAGCGAACTACCCGCGCATGATGTCAATCGGCCTCCACCCCCGCATCATCGGCCGCCCCGGCAAGATCGCCGGCCTCTCTCGCTTCATCGACTACGCCAAGAGCCATGACGACGTGTGGTTCGCCACCCGCGAGGAAATCGCGAGGGAGTGGTTGGAGATGCATGGGTAGGTGAGCAGACACCGGCAACCGCTTTGGGTCTGGCCTGAGAGGGTGTGCGATACTACAGTTGAGATAGAAACGTGGAACGGAGAAAAATTCCGACACGCAATAAACGAAATTCGAGTCAAACAATAATAGGGAGAACTATCATGAAGAGACTCACATCTTTGGCCATGGCCGGGCTGCTTGCGCTCGGCATTGCCGGGTTGGCGGGCTCGTCCGACCAAGCCCGCGCGGAAGACCCAATTGTTATCGGCGCCGCGATCGCGCTCAGTGGCTTCGTTCAGCCCTATGACGACGGCCCGCTCAAGGGTGCGCAGCTCGCCATCGCCGATATCAACGCCAAGGGCGGCGTGTTGGGCCGGCAGCTTTCCATCGTCACCGCCGACACCAAATCCGATCCGGCGCAAGGCACAAATGCCGCCATCGAAGTGCTGGAGCAAGGCGCTGAAATGGTCATCGTGACTTGCGATTTCGATTTCGGCGCGGCCGCGGCATTGCAGGCTTCGGCGATGGGCAAAGTCACGTTCTCGTCTTGTGCGGGTGATCCGAAATTCGGCGTCCAAGGCATCGGCCCGCTGGCCTATACCATGGCGCTCGGCACCCCGGCGCAGGGCGCCACGCTCGCGGAATGGGCGTTTAAGGAAAAAGGCTGGCGCAAGGTCTATGTCGAAATGGATTCGATGGTCGAATATTTCAAATCGCTCTGTGCCAATTTCAAAGTTCGTTGGGAAGAGCTCGGCGGCGAGATCGTCGGCGAGGACGTTTATAACTTCGCCGAGGTTAAAACCTTCGAGGGCCAGGTCACCCGCATGAAGGCCAGCGACACCGCAGACTTCGTGTTCCTCTGCGCCGCAACATTCGACGGCCCGGCGCTGATCAAGCAGGCCCGCGCGGCCGGCGTCAACACGCCCATCCTCGCCTCCGAATCCATGGACGGCGCGTTTTGGCTGGAAGCGGTGCCGAATTTGAGCGAATTCTATCTCGGCGTCTACGGTTCCATGTTCGGCAACGATCCGGACCCGAAGATTAATAAATATGTCGCTGACTTTACGGCGATGCATGGCGCGGCGCCGATTACTGCGCATTCGCTGACCGGCTATAGCCTGATCGAGGCCTGGGCGATGGCGGCGGAACGGGCCGGCTCGCTCGATCCCGATGCGATCCGCCAGGAGCTCGACAAATTCAGCAATGAAAACTTGCTGATCGGTGCGACAAGCTTCTCGCCGGACCTGCATATCAACCTCTATCGTGGTTTACAGATTATGGAAGTGCAGAACGGCAAACATGCGCCGATCACGCGCTACACCGCCGAGAAAGTACCGCCGATTACGTTCTGATACGGGAACATATCGGTGCTAATTCAAGGGGCCCTCGTGGTGTGTCATCACGCACGCTGCGGGGGCCTTTACTTATCTGCACGCTGTAGGTCCCGAACTTGATAATCCTTCAATATGTGATCGATGCGCTGAGCGTCGGCGGGCTTTATGCCCTCGCGGCGCTCGGCATCGGCCTCATCTTCGGCATCATGCGGCTGGTCAATTTCGCCCATGGCGATCTTTTGATGATGGGCGCCTATGCGATGTTCATGTTGGCCGCCGCAGCGTGGCCGCTCACCATCCTCGGCGGTGTCGTTATCGCTATCCTGGTCGCCCTGGCCACTGAGAGAATCGCCTTTCGACCGTTGCGCACGGCGGATCCGTCCGTGTTGCTCGCGGCATCCTTTGCGGTGAGCTTTTTCCTGCAAAATTTCGTTTTGATGGTGATGGGCGGGCGCGCGCTGGGCGTCGATATCGTGCCCGTACTCAATCACCATATTGTCTGGGGGACGCTCAGCATTTCGCTGCTCAACCTTTTTACAATTGGGCTTTCCTTCGTGCTCATGGCGGCGCTCACGCTGTTCCTGAAGCGCACAAAGATCGGCGTGAACATGCGCGCCGCCTCCGAAGATGTCCGTATGGCACGGATGATGGGGGTGCGGGTCAATCTGGTGATTGCCGCGGCGTTTGCTATCAGCGGCCTGTTGGCCGGCGCGGCGGCGATCGTGGTGCTCGGCAAAACCGGCCTCGTGCTGCCGGCGATGGGGTTGCGCTTAACTTTGGTCGCTTTTGTCGCCACGGTGTGCGGTGGCATGGGTAGCCTGACCGGCGCGGTAATTGGCGGATACGCCGTGGGCATATTGGAAGTGGTGTTGGGCGGACTGTTGCCACTGGCACTGCTTAACTACCGTGAAGCCTTCATTTTTGCCGTGGTGCTGCTGTTCCTGATGTACCGCCCCGGCGGCATCATCAAGGTCGCCGCACTTCAGGAACGCGTTTGATGACGCATGGCCAACGCGGCACCGGCGCATTGGCTCAGCTTTGGCCGGTGCTCTCGCTGATTCTCATTCTCGCTGTCATTGTCGCCTTCTCGCATTTGGGGCCGCTCTCCTTCGAACGCATGGTGACCAAAGCCTTGATCATGATGACGGTGGTCGTTGGTCTCTATATTTTCGTTGGCAATTCGGGTGTGCTGTCGTTCGGCCATTCCACTTTCATGATCGTCTCAGCCTATATGTCCGCCTGGCTCACCATGACGGTGATCCGTAAAAAAATTATGCTGCCCAATATCTGGGAAGGCTTCGGCCTGATGGAGATGCACGTCTTGCCGGGCGCGTTGCTGGCAGGGCTACTTTCCGCCGTGCTCGCGTTGATTGTCGGCGCGCCGTTGATGCGCCTCTCCGGCATCGCCGCCGCGATCGGCACGTTTGCCGTCTTCACCATCATTACGGTGGTTTACAATCAATGGGATTCATTCACCAAGGGCGCCAGCACGCTGATCGGCCTGCCCACCTATGTCGATCTGTGGACAGCGTTCGGTTTCGTTGCCGGCGCGTTGTTGATCGCTTTCGCGTATGACCGTTCAAAATTCGGTCTGCAGCTGCGTGCCTCTCGCGAAGACATGGTCGCAGCCAGGGCGGCCGGCGTGAACATCACCTTCCAGCGCCTTATCGCCTTTGTTGTCAGCGCGTTCGTGACCGGCATCGGCGGCGTGCTCTATGTCCATTTCACCGCAACCATCACCCAGGCCAATTTGCTCTACCTCAACCTGACCTTCATCACCATCGTGATGCTGCTGGTCGGCGGCATGCGCTCGCTTACCGGCGCCGTGGTCGGCGTTGTCGCCATCTCGTTCGTCAGCGAGGGTTTAAGGCAAATTGAAAAGCCGGTCGGCGTATCGGGGCTCGGTGAATTAGGCTTGGCCGCTTTCATGCTGCTGGTTTTAGCCGTGCGCCCGAACGGCATCGCGGGCAAGTGGGAATTTTCCATGCCCGCTTTCCTACGCCACCGCGCCGGCGCGCCTTAGTGCTCGTCGGCCAGCATTACTTCCTTCACCTTGGTCGCCAACTGACTCAGACTGAACGGCTTGGGTAGAAAGTTGACCTTGCTGTCGACTTTCGAGCGGAACGCGTCTTCGGCATAGCCGGAGATATAGATAACCTTGATATTGGGGCGCCGAGCCTCGACCTCCTTGGTCAGCGTCGGGCCATCCATGCGCGGCATGACGACATCAGTGACCAGCAAGTCGATCGGCTGCTCAGAGGCTTCCATGAGCTCCAATGCGGTTTCGCCGCTATCTGCTTCGAGCACGGTATAGCCTTTGTTGCGAAGCGCACGAGCGCCGAACATGCGCACCGCATCTTCGTCTTCCACCAAAAGAATTGTCCCCTGGCCAGTTAGGTCCTGGATCCGCGGGGTTTCGTTTGACCGCTCCGTCGTTAGCTTTTTGCCTTGATCGGTAGCATGTTGCGGTAGAAAAATATTGAAATTGGCCCCCTGGTCCGGCTCGCTATCGACGAACACATATCCGCCAAACTGTTTGACGATGCCGTACACTGTGGAGAGGCCAAGGCCAGTGCCGGCGCCGCCTTCCTTGGTGGTATAGAACGGCTCAAAAATCTTGCCGGCATGCTCCTTTGGGATGCCCACGCCGGTGTCACTCACCTCGATCAGGACATAATCTCCACGCGGCAGGAGATCATGCCCCATGCGGACCGACTCGACCTGCGCGATATTGCTGGTGCGGATGGTCAATGTGCCACCGCCCTTCATTGCATCCCGCGCATTCACCGCGAGATTGATGATGATCTGTTCAAATTGTCCCTGATCAGCTTTGACGTAAGCCACATCGCGGCCATGGATCATCTTCATTTCGATCGTCTCGCCGATCAGGCGGCGCAGGAGATTGGTCAAATCGGCGAGCATATCTGTGATCGAGAGAACTTCGGGCTTCAGGGTTTGTTGGCGCGAAAAGGCCAGCAATTGGCGAACCAAATTCGCCGCGCGGTTGGAGTTTTGCTTGATTTGCATGATATCGGAGAAAGAATGATCGCCGGCCTGATGGCGCATCAAAAGCAAATCGCAAAATCCGATGATCGCGGTCAGTAAATTATTGAAATCATGTGCGATGCCGCCAGCGAGCTGGCCGACGGCCTGCATCTTTTGGGCCTGGGAAAATTGCAATTCGAGGTTTTTTTGATCCGTCGTATCGACCGCGTGAACGATGATTTCGGATTGGTCCCCTGCCGCTTTCTCGATTCGGCTGGCAAACAGCGCGGCGACTCGCCCGCCTTTGCCTTCGATATGAACTTCGAGCGGCAGATCGACAGGTTGGTCGGCCAGAATCGCTTCGAGCGCCTGCTCGACTCCGGGGCGCTCCGCCGCGGCGATGAACTCGACGATCTTCCTGCCGCTCGAACTGCCGGGCGGCACATTTACCAGACGCTCCAACGCCTCATTATATTCCACGAGCGCGCCGTCACGGTCGAGAACCCCAATGCCGATCGGCACGCCGTCAAAAAGGTGATGGAACTGCTGTGTCAATTCGGCCGGCACAACCACTTCAAACACTTTGGCCAAATTAACGATACCCAGCACAGTAGCGATCTCCGCCGGTTGCTGGGCAGTGCCGATGGTACCAACGGGGTGCCACTCATGGACTTTCGCCGCAACGGGCGACGCGCCGCCGCCCGGCAAGGTCAGCATAATTTCCCGGTCGCCCTCGGCAGCGCCGTTGACCAGCGCCCGGCCGGGCTGCCACCCGTCCCCATTACCGCAAATATAGGGCGTCAAACCATCGCATTCGGCGACCAATTCGCTGGGTTCTTTGCCGAAGGCACGCGCCAATGTTTCATTGACGTAGATCAGCCGGCCGTCGCCCGTAGCTGCATAGGCGCCTGACGGCGTGCCGTCCAACAGTGCCGCAAGCAAACTTTCACGCGAATTTTCTGACGGTGTATTGAATGGCGTGGCGCCGTCGGCGGCTGGCAACGGCAGGACAGTGCCACCGGCAAGTTGGGAAAATTTCGCGTCGTGGCGCACATGCCGGAACAAAACGAAGCCCGTCACACTACACAGCAGGATGAGGCCAGGCCATAACGCTGCCCCGGCCGGCGGCACCAGTGCGGCGATGACCAATGCCGCCGCACCCAGGGCCGCACCCAAACCAAAAACCCAAGTCATCGCGCCATACCGAACTCAATTCCTATCATGCTTGGGACCCATCTTGCCTCAGTTTTCCCTTAAGACGCCAGACATAGCCGATCACCTCGGCAACCGCTTTATAATGATCGAGAGGGATTTCCCGATCGAGCTCGCCGGTGGCGTAGAGCGCGCGCGTTAATGGTGGATTGCGCACGATCGGCACGTTGCTTTCCTCGGCAATTTCGCGCATGCGCTTGGCCACTAAATCAGCACCTTTCGCGACTAGCACCGGCGCATTCATGTTGTTGGAATCGTATTTTAGGGCGACGGCAAAATGTGTCGGATTGGTTATTACCACATCAGCGTTGGGCACGGCAGACATCATGCGGGTGCGCGACCGCTCCTGACGGAGCTGGCGGATTTTTCCTTTGATCGCTGGATCTCCTTCGGCCTGTTTGTACTCGTCCTTGATCTCCTGGCGGGACATCCGCATCTGCTTCATGAACTCGAAACGCTGATAGAGATAATCGAGGCCGGCAATAAGCGCCAAGATTGAACACACACCGACCAGCAGGCGAAGAACCAAATCATGAATTCGCTCAATAAATTGCAGGGTCGACACGCTGGTCAGCAGCTCCAAGCCGTCCATTTCGGGCATAATCGTGGCCACGCCGACCGCACCGACGATCACCAGCTTGGCAACGCCTTTAGCGAACTCGGTGAACGAGCGCATCGAGAACATGCGCTTGAGCCCTTTGAGCGGCGAGATTTTTTTTAACTCCGGTTTCATCGATTCGGCAGAGACATTAAACCCGCGCTGTACCAGCCCGGCCGCTAGAGCGGCGACCACGAAAATCCCGAGTGGCGCAGCCAGGGCACCCAGCATACTGGTACCCACTTTCGCGAGCCCACCTGGCGCTTCGGCATCACCGATCTTCATCAAATGTGGCTCAGCGATAAACGGCCGCATTGAGGTTGTGATGTCTCCCATAACGCCCGGCAGAACCACGGCCACGACGATCGCCGCCGCCACCAGCATGAACAGATTGGTGATCTCGCGCGAGTTGACGCCCTGGCCTTTTTTACGCGCGTCGTCGAGTTTCTTTAAAGTTGGGTCTTCTGTTTTTTGTGATTGGTCTTGTTCATCGGCCATGCCTCACCCTCCACTGAGAATGACAGTGAACGGTCGGACAAAGCGGTCCAGATACCATGTCATCATGGCACCGAGGGACATCGCGAAGACGGCGAAACCGAGCATGATTTGTAGCGGCATGCCAACGAAGAACACATGCATCTGCGGCATCAGCCGTGCCATCAGGCCGAGCCCAACCTGGAAGATAAGCGCGAACAGGAGAACAGGCGCGGAGAGCTGAAGCGCCAGTTCAACGCCATCGCCGACCAAGCGCGTGGCCATATGGGCGAAATCATCTGTCGGCGGCGTGGCGCCGGAGGGAAACACCTCATAGCTGCGGATTAAGGCGCCGAGCATCATATGGTGCAGGTTGGTGATAAAAATTAGCAACACGCCCATGATGCCGAGAAAATTACCCGTGAGCGTACCTTGCGTTCCCTGGGTGGGATCGAAGACCTGCGCCGCAGCCAAATTGGTCGCCTGGGCGACTAGAAAGCCGGTGGTTTGCAGAACAACCAACATAAGACGTCCCGCGGCGCCAAGAAACAGCCCGACGACGATCTCGCCGATGAGCATGATAAAGAGCGCCAGAATTCCACTCGGCATGGCCGGTAGGCCGGCACTCACCAGCGGTGTGACCACGAAAGAAATTGCGAGCGCGAGGAGCAAGCGAAATCGCGGCGAAACATATGTTTCACCGAATCCGGGAAGCAGCATCATGCCCGCACCGATGCGCGAAAATACCAAGAAAAAGGCGAAAAGCTCGCCCTGGAGAAAGCCGCTCAGCATAGCGCCCGCCGCATCAACCGACGGTGGCGATTCTTTCGAACAGCCCTTGCGTAAGGGTCGTGAGAGTCGAGATCATGAAGGGCAACAAAACCAAAACGGCAAGAAAGATGACGACGATTTTGGGTACGAAAGTGAGCGTCATCTCCTGGATTTGTGTCAGCGCCTGAAACAAGGCGACGAGCAGGCCGACGACGAGGGCGATCGCCATCACAGGACCGCCCATCTTGAGCAACGCATAGATGGCCTCGCGGCCGACATCGATTACGTCGGTGGTGTTCACGGTGGATAACCCGCCGTCAGATGGGCATGCGCAGGATATCTTGGTATGCAGGAACCACCTTGTCGCGCACCGCGATCACCGCCTGCATCGTAATTTCCGCGCTGGTCACGGCTGTGACCACCGAGCCCAGGTCGCCCGGATTTACCAGCGCTTGGGCGCTGACCATCTCGCTGGTGCGAGTTGTCGCCGCCGCCTCGTTCACGGCCGACTTCACCAGATTGGAAAAATCTCCACCAGCGGAACCCGCGCCTTCGCTGGAAGCCGCGTTCGTCGCGGAACTGTTGCCGAGTTGGCGCGACGCATAGGCCGCAGCGGCGTTCGCTATCTTAATATCCATGTCCAAGCTGCCTCCTTGATCTGAAGTTCATTGGCGCCGGGGTGGCCGGGATCGTATTTACGGCCGAAATCGGATTGGTCGAATGTGATGCGGTCAACATTGACCCGGGGCACGCCAAGCTCGCGGTCCAGCTCATTGCTGAAGGTGATCAACTTGCGGCGATAGGGTTCGTCGTCCGGCGAATTCGCGCTGGCGCCGGCATTGGCCAGGTTTTCAGCCACGATCCGCATGCGCTCGCCCTGCACATGCATGCCGGACGCGGAAGTGAGGAGAATTTTCGTCAGATCCATTGGCTATCCGTTTCGTTGATTGGCCGCCTTCTAACGCGGCGGATTGAGGGCGGCGCGAATGAGCGCCAGATGCTTACGGTACAGATTGGTGGTCAGCTGATAATCCATCGAGGTTTGCGCGACCTTCATCATTTCCTGCTCAACCACGACATCGTTGCCGGTCATAGATTTTTGCCGGCTGTCTGTCTCGGCTTTGAGTTTGAATTTGGTGGTGCTTCCAGCCGTGCCGCCGGATAGGTGCCCGGAGCGGGTCGCGCGCGCGGCCATTCGCCCCGCGCCGGCGCGGACCATGGTCTCGAAGGTGAGGGGGTTGAGGTCCTGGGCCTTGTAGCCTGGGGTGTTGGCATTCGCCACATTATGGGCGAGCAGCTGCTGGCGCTGCGAGAGCCACTCCATTCGTTGGCCCATCATGCGAAACAGGGGGATATCGTTGAGATTCATTCTCGCTCGACCGCTGACCTTGCTGTGCCGAGCGAGTATGAATTCAGTTCGTTAACATTCCGTAAAACAAATTGCTCTTAATCAGCAATCTAACTGCCGTGTTAGAGCAGCGCGTGCCGCGCTCGGGCGCCGCGTTCGATCGCGGCTGAATGGAGCCGGTCCAATTCCAGGCGATTGCGCAGCATCTGCAACAGGCGCAATTCCTCTTGCGAAAGCTTGCCGTCAGCCACGGCGACATCACAAGCCAACGCGTAGGCCGTCTCATACAGTTTTTTTGGCAGGCCCTTTTTGACCATGATCAACAAATTGTCGAGGCCGTCCTCGGCCTGCAGATATTCCGCGCATTCGGCTGCTGCGCTCGGCAGCAAATCGACGTCGTAATCGCGGAAAATGGGAAGCCGCTGAACTTCCTCGCCAATTGCCATGATTTCGGCATCGGTCATTTCACGGTCCGCAGCCGAAACCATTACCATGGTGTAAATCAACGCCTTGTGGTGGCTGATCGGCCCCGATTCTGTCGTGCTGCTCGCCATACCATCCTCTTTTCTGGGTAGTCCGCGCAGCAATCGTTTGCTGCTCGGCTGTTGCTTGTCGTTACCTGCCTCTTAGGCGATTACGCGCCTGCGGGCAAGGGCGCCTCAATCCGTTGTCCCGAGAAATCGCCGCGTTTGAGCGATGGCGTCGGCCAATCCCAGTCGTTCGATCGGCGCTTCAGGTGGGAAAGCGCCGAGCAGGCGGCTTGGAAGCGCCGAATCTAACATGACAAACACGCCTCGGTCATCGGCTCGCCGGACCAATCGACCGTAAGCCTGCTTGAGCTTGAGGCGGGTCAACATGTCGTCATAGCGCGCGCCGCCGAAGCACTTCTTGCGCGCCTTGTGCAGGATGTCGGGGCGCGGCCACGGAACCCGGTCGAAGACGATCAGCCGGAGGCTCTGGCCCGGCACATCAACACCGTCGCGTACCGCATCGGTGCCTAGCAGGCAGCTATGTTCATCGGCGCGAAAAATATCGACAAGAGTCGAGGTGTCGAGCGGATCGACATGTTGTGCCCAGAGCCGCAACCCGGCGGCATCGAGCGCGGCGTCGATGCGGGAATGCGCCGCGCGCAGACGTGAAATGGCGGTAAACAAACCGAGCGCGCCGCCGCCCGAGGCCTTGAATAGCTCACGATAGGCGGCCGCGACCTGATCCGCGTCGTTGCGGCGAACGTCGGTGATGATGAAGATGCGGGTCTGTTCGCCGTAATCGAAGGGCGAGGGAACTTCCGCCCGCACCGCTTTGGCACCCAACACATGGCGGACCCCGGTACGCGCTTCGGCGCCGTCCCAATCCGCGGCAAAATCGCCGGAGCCATCGCGTAGAGTTGCCGATGTCAACAGCGCGCCATGCGATACGGCAAGCACGGCCTGAGCGAAGGGCCGGGTCGGGTCGATAAAATGGCGATGCATGCCGAGATCAATGTCGCGCCCGTCACTACGCTGAATCGCGAACCAGTCGACATAGCCATCCTCGGCGACATCCCTGACGACATCCTCGGCGCCGCCCTTGACGACACCCACGGCAACATCTGGCCCCGTATCCTCATTGGCGGTGGCCGGAGAGAGCATCAGGGTTTGCAGCATGCCGCACCATGAGGCGAGCTGTTCTTCGCCGCGCCGGGCGACGCCGCGCACCACGCCTTCGATGCGGGCGCGCTGGGCGCTATCAAGCGAATCTGCCTTCTCGTCCAGAGCCGCCGCGAGACGTTGCGCCAAAACCAAGAGCGGGCGACGAATGCCGCCGAGCGCAGATTCAAGTGCTGCCGCCGCGCCGGCCATTCCTTCGATCTCCGGCACTGTGGGCGCCTCCAGGCTATAGGGGCCGTCGCCATCGTTGCTGCGCGCCATCACTTGCTGGCGGATATAGCTGAGAAATTTCTCCGTCGGACCATGCGCCCCACCTTCCGCCACGCGTTTTGCCCAGTCATCGGACGGCAAGGCCCGCGCCGCATTGAGTGCCTGATCCAACGCCTGCAAGGCGGTTTCGTCCTCGAAGATCAAATCCTCGACGCGGCTTCTCAAGCCACGACGGCGGGTTGCGCCGCTCCGCTCGGCGCCCATCAGCCAGCGCCTCAGTTCGCGTGCCTCACTGCCGGTCAAATGTGCCGAGAAGGCCGAATCCGCCGCACCGAAGACATGATGCCCCTCGTCGAACACAAAGCGTGTCGGCGCACCTCGTTCGCCGGAGGCAAAAGCGCCCTGTGCGGCCTGCACCATGACCAGCGCATGGTTGGCGATCACGATCTCGGCGCCGCGCGCCTTGCGTTGATTTTTCTCGACGTAGCATTTGCGGTAATGCGGACAGGCGGAATAGATGCACTCGCCGCGCCGGTCGGTCAGGGCGAGGGTGCGGCCATAGCCGAACAAATCGGCCAACCAGGCGGGGAAATCGCCGCCCACCATATCTCCATCACGCGTCGCCTCGGCCCAGCGCGCCATCATCGCCATCGCAATGCGGTCACCCGGTATCAAAACACTGCGGCTGACCGCCTCTTCCAAATTCAACAGGCAGAGATAATTCTCCCGCCCTTTGCGCACTACCACCTTGTCAGCTTTGACGGCACTGTCGGGAAACAGCCGGTCCAATTCGCCGTCGATTTGCCGCTGGAGGTTGCGCGTGAAGGTCGACAGCCACACGGTGCCTTCGTTCTTTTCCGCCCATAGACTGGCCGGCGCGATATAGCCTAGCGTCTTACCAACACCGGTTCCGGCCTCGGCCAGCACCAAATGCGGCTGTTCTGGCTCCAATGCCGGCTGAAACGCGCCGCACACCGCCGAGGCATAATCCGCCTGTTGCGGACGCGCTTCGGCACCTTCGCCAAGCAGTTCCGCCAGGCGCGCGCGGGCCTCGGGATTGCTTACACCAAAATGACTTGGTGCGGCCAGCGGCGCCGAATCCTGCCATTCCTTGAGTCGCGTCCAAACGGCAAGGGCATTGTTTTCGCTGGTGGTGGGCGCCCCGGGCACGGCGCTGCGCTTCTGAGCCGCCGGGCCAAGCGCTCGCACCACGGCTTCGCCCCAAATCCACCCCGCTTTCTCCAGCACGGCGGCGATCCGGATCGTCGTATCCTCGCGTTCGGATTGTTCCGCCGATACGCTTTGATTGGCCAGCGCCAATAGCATTGCCGTTGCTGCGTCGAGCAATAGCAGCGCTTCACCGGCATGATCGCTCGGCCGCTTCAAGGCCAAGGCGTCGGCCAAACCGATTGCTGTCGGCAAACAAAACCCTGCCGGGCGGACAAAGGCGTAGAGTTCGAGAAGGTCATAGGCATGAAACGCGTTGATGCCGAGACGCCGCGCCATCGCACGGGCGTGACAGACAAAAGGCGGTGGCCCCTGGACCAGGCGCCTGGCCGCCTCACTCGGCGATATCTCTTCGATTTCGCCGGTCACGCCAAGCCACACCGCGCGCCCCGGCGCCAGCACCAAGGCCGGCGCCTCTGGCACCAGGACGCGCCGTGCCATGGTGCGCTTTTCTTCGTCAGGGGGGGCGGCTCGTGGCATGCTGGCAGTATAGTCATTGACGAGCTTAGTTCGCTTGACGCATTTTGCGCCGCACATGAAATAATCGGGGACGACCAGCGATGACCGGCGATTCAGCCAGGCTCAACGAGTTCGCACGCGACGCAAAAGCTTGGCCGTTCAAGGAAGCCCACGAACTCGCCAAGCGGTTCGAGAAGCACCCTCCGTCGAGCGGCGCCGTCCTCTTCGAAACCGGATACGGGCCGTCCGGATTGCCGCATATCGGCACATTCGGCGAGGTAGCGCGGACGACCATGGTGCGCCGAGCATTTTCTCTGCTGTCTAACTTGCCGACCCGGCTGGTGGCATTCTCCGACGATATGGACGGCTTGCGCAGCGTGCCGAGCAATATCCCGAACGGTGAAGCGATGACGCCCCATCTCGGCAAGCCGCTGACCAGCGTCCCCGACCCGTTCGGCACCCATGAGAGTTTCGGCCATCACAATAATGCCCGCCTGCGCGCGTTTCTCGACGCGTTCGGCTTCGAGTATGAATTCAAGAGCTCCACGCAAGCGTACCAAGACGGCGAATTCGATACGGCGCTTCTCGATGTTTTGCGCAATTATGAGAAAATCATGGCGGTCACTCTGCCAACACTGGGTGCGGAGCGCCAAGCCACTTACAGCCCGTTCCTGCCGCTCTGCCCGAGCACCGGACGGGTGTTGCAAGTGCCGATCACAGCGCGTGACGAAGACGCCGGCACGGTGTGTTACCAGAACGAAAACGGCAAAAGCGTCGAAGTGCCGGTTACCGGCGGCCATTGCAAACTGCAATGGAAGGCCGATTGGGCGATGCGCTGGCATGCTCTGGGCGTGGACTATGAAATGGCGGGCAAGGACCTCATATCCTCGGTTGAGCTGTCCGGAAAAATCTGCCGAATTCTCGGATCGACGCCACCGGCTGGCTTTATCTATGAGCTCTTTCTGGACGAAAACGGCGAAAAGATCTCGAAATCCCGCGGCAATGGCCTCACCATCGACGAATGGCTAAGCTATGGCTCGCGGGAGAGCTTGTCGCTTTACATGTTCGCCACACCGCGCCGCGCCAAGCGCCTGCATTTCGATGTGATTCCACGCCACGTCGACGATTATTTCAGCCATCTTGAGAAGTTCTCGGAACTAGGCCCGGCGGAGCAGTTGGAAAACCCCGTATGGCATATTCATGCCGGCCAGCCACCAGCACCGGAAGCGGGTATCAGCTATGCCGTCCTGCTCAACCTCGCCAGCGTGTGCAATACCGAGGACCCCTCGGTTCTGTGGGGATTCATCAGCCGCTATGCGCCGAATGCGACGCCCGATACAACGCCCATTCTCGACCATCTCGTGGCGCTCGCGATCAATTACTACCGCGATTTCGTCAAGCCAGATAAGCGTTACCGCCAGCCGGAGGCCAACGAGGCGAAGGCGCTGGAAGAGTTGGTTTCAGTCCTCGACGCGTTGCCGGAAGACGCCACCGCCGCAGACATTCAAAGCGAAGTCTATGAAATCGGCAAACGCCATGGCTTTGAAAATCTGCGCGAATGGTTTAAAGCGCTCTACGAAATATTGCTCGGCCAGGAACAGGGCCCGCGCATGGGGTCGTTTATCGCACTCTATGGAATTTCCGAAACCGCGGCGTTGATTCGGCGGGCTCTGGCCGGCGAGAATCTCGCCGGCTGACAGCGCTAATCGCTGCTCGAACGTTCCAGAATGGGCTGAGGCAGGGGTTTTTCAGCGGCCGCGGCATGGCGCCGCGAAAACAGATGTTTGCCCTCCGCCACCTGCCAGGCGATCAGTGCCGGTGCGCCAATAACTAATTCCCGCACCCGTTTGATCAGCGAGAGCGCCAACGCGACCTCCGGACCGATTCCAATGACGGCACCAAGGAGGACAAACGCGCCTTCCTGGACACCGACCGCGCCCGGTACGAAAAAGGCTGCCGCCCGCACCGCCAGGATTAGGCTCTCCAGCAACAGCGCATCGGCAATGGTAACCGGAATATCCATAAAATAGAGCGCCAGCCAGATTTCTGCCGCCCCCAAAGTCCAGGCAATCATTTGCCCTGCTGCGTTGAACGTCAACGCCCAGCGCCGCCGATAAAGCGTGCGGATGGCTTCGTCCAAAGCCTCTGCACCGCCAACCGCCTTTACCCAATCACGGCCCTTGGAGACGCGCGATACCGTGCCGACCAAATAACTGAACAGGCCGCGATGCTGGAAAAAGCAAAAAAAGATCACTAACACGAGGCCAAGCCCGACGCCGGCGCCGGCGCCCTTGGCGATATCATTGTGGCCATAATGCGCCAGCAAAAGACCAACGCCGACCAGCGTAAAGAGAAGCTGCGTAAGTGTGCTCAAGGTCAGGTCGACAACGACGCTGGCACCGACAGTTTTTCCCTGAAAGCCACGCATTACGAGAAGCCGGGTGCGGACCAGTGCGCCGCCGACTTGAAAGGCCGACATTAGCGTATTCACGCCTTCGCCAATCCAGCGCGCCCACAACAACAGGCCGACAGGCCGTGGCGTGTCTGTCGGGAACAGGAAACGCCAGACATAGCCATCAAGCGCGATCGGTACCAATCGCGAAAGGATAACGAAAACCAGCCCCCAGCCGACCGCGGCAATAGCCGCTGCGACATCTCCAACTCCCTGGTAGAGCACGAGAGCGATAATCGCGCCGATTCCGGCGATCAGGGCACCAAATGCCACAACACGCACTGGCGGTATTTCTCCTCCCAATAATCGACGCCGCGCGAGCGGATTTCCGGCCAATCCTTGGGCGTCCCCCGAAAAAAGGCGCGATTTTCGGCGATCCCCCAGCGATGGCGGCGAAACCTTAACCGAAAGGATTATTCCTTGCAAAGCCGTCCCTGCCACACAGCCATGGTGACGGGCCTAAGGGTTCTACAACTTATCTGATATGGCCGTAAATTCTCAAAAATTGTGTAGCGGCCAGCACCACCGTGCCCACAGGCTATATTCATGTCGCGGATAAATGCGAAATCTTAACCATAAATCAAGGCTCTCCAGGCAATGTGCGAGCTTCACCAACGGAAATGCGCGCTTCAAGAATGTCCGTCTTATTCCATGGTCTGGTCGCTTTAAGTTATATCGCAATCGCGGCAGCCGCTGCATTCGGTCTGCCGCTATTGAGTACCGGCATCGAACCGATGCTCGCGCTGTTTGCGGGTGCGGCGATACTGGTCGTGAGCGCGCTGGGACACCAAAGTGTGGTGCAAAACAAACGCGGCCGTTACATCGCGCATGAGCTCAGCGCCGTGACGTCCACCAGCGCGGCCGTGCAACGCGATTTGGAGCTTGCGCGCAACGAACTGCGCGAAATCAAAACTCGGTTTAGCGACAGCCACCCTCTCGGGGTTCCCGGGGCCGATCTTGAAGCCAACACGCGCTCGAGCAACGAGGTGCTCGGCGAATTGCGCCTGTTGCGGACTCTTTTCTCACAGTTGACCAACAAGAAGGGCGCAGAAAAACACGCGGCACCAGTGGCACAGAAAACGCCACGCCAGAAAACGCCGCCACCGCCCGACGATCCAATAATGGGCGAAAATTTCGATATTCTAGAGGCGCGGCAAACGGCCAAGGTCACCAGCGAGTACCGCGCGAGCTACATGGATTTAAGCAGCTCTGTGCATCAGCAGCCGCACTCGGGGCAGGTGGAATTTCCCGACAACCAAAACCAAGATTTTTCGGATGCGCTACCGCTCGGCGGCAACGCGCAGGATATACTTGCAATTACGCGTGACGCCCTGGAGCGCGCCCGAGTCAGTCTTTTCCTGCAACCGATCGTTTCGCTGCCGACACGCCGGGTCGAATATTATGAGGCCTATTCCCGCATCCAAGACCATGCCGGAAACTTTATCGGTCCACGCCAATATCTAGAACTCGCCGAGCGCGCGGGTCTTGTCGGCGCTATCGACAACAATCTCCTGTTCCGCTGCATTCAATTGTTACGTCGGGTGCGGCGGCACAATCGGGACTATGGATTCTTCTGCAATGTGTCGCCACACACTCTGCGCGACGAAACATTTTTCGGCCAATTCATTGAATTTCTGTCCGAGAATCTGGAACTGGTGGACGATTTGATTTTCGAGTTTTCGCAGAACGATGTTGAAACCCACTACAACGAATTTGCAGAAAATCTCGAACGCATGGCCAAATTGGGGTTCAGTTTTTCGATGGATCGCGTCGAACGCCTCGATCTCAACTTCGTAGAAATTGCCAAACGCAGCTTCCACTAAGTCAAGGTCGATGCTGCAAATTTGATTTCCCTGGCCCACACCGAAAATGGGCTGGAGCAGCTGCGCTACTTGCAAGAGGATTTGGCTGATTCACGCGTCACGATGATCGTGGAGAAAATCGAAACCGAACCCCAGCTTGTAGAGCTTCTCGACCATAATATTCGCTATGGGCAGGGCTATCTTTTCGGCGAACCGCGTGAAAGTAAGCCGTGACCTAGCCCTTTCAAAAGATGTCTGTCTGTGTCAGAAGCGTGTTCGTGGTTGAACCTTGGGCAACATGAACATACCGCTCCTGCCCGGCCTCGCCGATTTCAGCGAAGCCTATGACGGCTTTATTCTCGATATCTGGGGCGTAGTGCACCAGGGCGGCGCCGCCTATGACGAGGCCGTCGACTGCGTCCGCCAACTGCGCGCCGCCAGCAAACGGGTCATATTTCTGTCGAACGCGCCGCGACGGGCGGAAAAGGTCGCCGCTATTCTGGAAAGCAAGGGCATCGCACGGACGCTATATGACGGGGTGCTATCTTCCGGCGAAGCAGCGCGGATTGCCTTCGAATCCGGCGACGCGGCGGCGTTGGGGAAATTGGGCAAGCGCTATTTTCTGCTGGCGGCGCCGGACGACGATGATCTTCTGCGCGGCCTCGATTATACGTCGTCGGCAACGGTTGCAGAGGCCGATTTTCTGCTCGCGATCGGACTGAGCGACGAACGTTCGAGCTTGGCGGCGCATGAGCCATTTCTCAGCGAAGCGGCTTCGCGCGGCCTGACGATGCTGTGCGTCAACCCAGACCGTGAGGTGATCCGCCTGGGCACGCGCGAACTGTGCGCCGGCGCTTTGGCGGCGCGTTACGAACAAATGGGTGGCGCCGTGACCTATGTCGGCAAGCCCTACCCGTTCATTTACCGCCTGTCCCTCGACATGCTGGGCATCGCGCAACAGTCGCGTGTACTGGCGGTGGGCGACGGGCTGGAAACCGATATATCTGGCGCCCGCGCGGCGGGCCTTGATTCTCTCTTGGTAACCGGTGGCCTCCTAGCCGAGGAGCTTGGTGTGTCGCGCCTTGAAGCGCCCGATCCGGCTACCTTGAATGCGATCTGCCGCAAGGCAAACGAACGCCCGCGCGCCGCAATTCCGACATTGCGCTGGTAAATTTAGACGGCCACACGGCCTCTTCAACAGATGTTTATTGGTGTGTGCACCGCCCTTTGCCGATAGTGACGGTATGAAGGCGATGGTGCGAAAAATTTCCTGGTTTGCGCCCGGACAACCACAAATTCTACCGCTCAGCGTAGCGCTCTTGGTATTGGCCGGTGGCGTCGCTTATTTGAGCGACGTGGTGGGCGGACGGCAGGCTGCGCTCTACCTCATCGGCGGTGCCCTCGGCATCTCGCTCTATCACGCGGTGTTCGGCTTCACCGGCGCCTATCGCCGCCTGCTGGTGGAAGGCCGCGGCTCCGGCGTGCGGGCGCAGTTGCTGATGCTGGCTGCGGCCAGCCTGGTGTTCGCCCCGCTTCTCGCCAGCGGCAGTGTTTTTGGCCAATCTTTGAGCGGCGCCTTGGCGCCGATCGGTGTGTCGGTGATGGCCGGCGCATTCATCTTTGGCGTCGGCATGCAGCTCGGCGGCGGCTGTGGGTCGGGCACGCTCTTTACTGCGGGCGGCGGAAGTACCCGCATGATGGTGACTCTGATCGGCTTCATCGCCGGTTCGCTCGCCGGCTCGGCGCATCTGCCATGGTGGGTGGAACAACCGAAAATTGCCGCCGTCTCGCTGTACGGCGAACTGGGCTGGCCGGGTGGCCTGGTGCTTCAATTGGCGTTCATCGCCGCACTTGCCGTAGTGACCATCCGCATCGAACGCAAACGTCACAGAACGCTGGAGAGACGCGAACCCGTCGCGAGTTGGAAAGAGGCCTTCCAACGCCTGGTGTTCGGGCGTTGGCCGATTCTCTGGGGTGCGCTTGCCCTGGCGATTCTCAACGTCGTCACATTACTTGTGGCCGGGCGGCCATGGGGCATCACCTGGGGCTATACGCTATGGGGCGCCAAAATCGCCGATGCCGCCGGCCTCGACGTGGCGGCGTGGGAATTCTGGCAATGGCCGTACCCGGCGCGCATGCTGGACGCCGGAATTGAGCAGGATGTCACATCGGTGATGAATATCGGCATTGTGATCGGCGCCGCGCTTGCTGCTTCGCTTGCCGGGCGCTTTGCCCCTTTGATGCGAATTCCGCCTCTCTCGCTCGCCGCGGCGCTGATCGGAGGGCTATTGTTGGGCTACGGCGCGCGGCTTGCCTTCGGCTGCAATATCGGCGCGTTTTTCAGCGGCGTCGTGTCGGGCAGCTTGCATGGCTGGGTGTGGATTATTTTCGGGCTTCTCGGCACCTTCGCCGGCATTTATCTCCGCCCGCTATTCGGCCTCAAGGGTGTGAAAATTAATTTCACCCGCCGCTAATCTCTCCGCGACAGTTCATGACAGGTCCAGAGCGCCATGGTTAAGGTCAAAAGCGCGCCTGCCTGATGGGCGATGCCGAGCGGCACCGGAACGAACAGCAGCAACGTGGAAATACCGAGCGCGAGTTGCGCCAGGGCGACCACCGCCCAGGCGCCAAACGCGCGGCGCGCGCCCGTAGAAAGCGGCTGGCGAAGGCCGACAAGCCATAAAATCATCGTGGCGATGATCACCATCAGGGCGAGAAGGCGGTGATCGAGCTGCACCAACGGCAAGTTTTCGAAAAAATTGCGCCACCACGGCTCGAGCCGGAGGATATCGGCCGGCACGAATCTGCCGTCCATTAGAGGAAAGCTGTTGTAGGCGAGACCGGCGTCGTTGCCGGCGACAAAGCCGCCCGACAGGATGGTGAGAAATATCGCCCCGGTCACGACCGACGAGGCGATCCGCAGCGCCCGGCCCTGGCCACCGGCTAGCCGGGCGCGCCGGGCCGGCTGCAAGAGCCTCATGGCAGTCCACAGCATATAGGCATAGATGATCACGGCCAGGCCGAGATGCGCGGTCAACCGGTAAGGGCTGACATCAGGGCGCTCCACCAGGCCACTCTGAACCATGTACCAGCCGAGCACTCCCTGGAGCGCGCCAAGCACAAACATGACGGCCAGCCTCGGCGCCAAGTGCCACGACACTTGCCGGCGCAGCAGGAAATAGAGAAACGGCAGGGCGAACGCGACGCCGATCGCTCGGCCGAGAACGCGGTGGCTGTATTCAAACAGGAATATCCGTTTGAACTCGGCCAATGTCATGGCGAAATTGATCTTCTGATATTCGGGAAATTCTTGATATTGCTGAAACACGTTTTGCCAGGCCGCCTCGCTCATCGGCGGCAAGACACCGAACAGCGGACGCCATTCGACCATCGACAGGCCGGAATGGGTGAGGCGAGTTGCGCCGCCCAGCAAGACCATGGCGAAGATCATAGCGCACAGAACGAACAGCCAGATGGCGATTGCGCGCTCCTTGTTCGGCGCTGTTATCATTACGTGCTCAGTCTGTGCTCAGTCGATGGTCCGGCGCTTGATGATTTGCATTCCCAACATGCTCATGACGTCTTCGCCGTGCTGATTGAAGATCGTCATGCGATATCTGAGAATCCCCCGATCAGGTTTGGAACGCGACGGCTTCACTTCAAGTGCCTCGCCGCGGAGGCGCAATGTATCGCCCGGGCGAACCGGTTTCAGCCAACGCAATTCGTCTATTCCCGGTGAGCCCATACTGGCGCCCGGCGCGAACACTTGTGCCTGAAGCATGAGCCGCAAGCCGATGGCCATGGTCTGAATACCGCTCGCAATCAAGCCGCCGAAAGGTCCGTCCTTCGCCGCCTCGACATCCATGTGAAACGGTTGCGGGTCGTATTTGAAGGCGAATTCGAGAATTTCGGCCTCGCTCAGAGTTTTTCCCTCGGTCTCGAATGTCGAACCCTCGGAGAAATCGTCGAGATAGCAATGGAACATGAGCGCCTCCGGTTTGGCGGATGCGATTTTACGTCTCCGGCCATCCGCCGCCAAGGCGAAAGGTCGATATTTTAAGCCGCCGGAGCGAAATGTGCCGCTTCCCAGGCCAACATCGCGCGCTTGCGCTCCGGGCCCCAATAATAATTGTGGAACCGGCCTGACTTGCGGATCACCCGGTGACAGGGAATCAAATAGGATACCGGATTGGCGGCGACGGCGCCGCCGACGGCGCGCGCCGCGCCCGGCTTGTCGAGCGCACCTGCCAAAGCATCGTAGGAAACGACGGCACCAGGCGGGATGCGCAGCAACGCCTCCCACACCTTGAGCTGGAAATTGGTGCCGCGCAGGTCGAGCGCAAGTTTTCCGCCGGCAGCGCCGAAGATGTGCGCCGCGGCGCCGGCGGTCTGGTGATGGTCCTCGCGAAATTTTGCGTAGCACCAGCGCCGCCTAAAATCCTCAAGCGGCGTGGCTGATGCCGCGTCGTCGGCAAACCCGAGGGCACAGACACCGCGTTCGGTTTCGCCGATAAAACATGGCCCGAACGGGCTGGGGTGAACGCCATAGACGATCTCGATACCGTCGCCCTCACGTTTAAAATCGCCGGGTGTCATGGCCTCATAGGTGACAAACAAATCATGCAGACGACCCGGCCCGCTGAGACCAGAATCATAGCTGGCATCCAGCACAGAGGCCGAATCCGCCAGGCACCGGCGGGCATGGTCGAGCGTCAGATATTGTACGAAGCGTTTCGGCGAAATTCCGGCCCAGCGCTTGAACATGCGCTGAAAATGGGTGGCGCTTAGGCCAACCGCTTCGGCGACCGTCTCCAATTCCGGCTGGTCGCGAAAGTTTTCTTCGAGATATGAAATCGCGCGTTCGACGCGGGCGTAATCGCGCGACTGATGCTGCAACTCGGCATATTCACTCATGGCGCTGTCCTCTCTCCGATAATCATATTCAACAGCAACCTAGAACAACGGCAAACCTGCGCCCACCCGATTGTTGCGCGCTCAATAATCGTCGAGTGGACGAACCGTCACGGTGTGATCCAGCGGGCCGTGCCCGCCGCCAAATCCCGGCGCAGCAATAATCGCCCGGCGCACATATTCACGCGCCCGCCTGACGGCATCGCGCAATTCCATGCCTTGGGCAATGCCGGTGGCGATTGCCGAAGCCAGCGTGCAGCCAGTGCCATGGGTGTGTTTGCTTTGAATCCGCTCAGCTTCAAACAGCTCCGTACCATCCTCGGTTTGCAAAAGGTCGGTTAGTCGATTGCCTGTCATATGGCCGCCCTTGAGCAACACGGCAGGCACGCCTTGGCTGTACATCATCTCGGCGGCGCGCATCATATCGTCACGAGTCTTGACGGCTATTCCGGTGAGGACTTCGGCCTCGGGTATATTTGGCGTGATGACCGAGGCACGCGGGATCAGACGTGCTTTGAAGGCCTGCAGGGCGTTTTCTTCGAGCAGCCGGTCTCCGCTCTTTGCGACGAGCACCGGATCGACGACCAAGGGAATGTCCCTCGCCTTCGTAGCGATCACTTCAGCCACGGCTTCAATGATATCGTGGCTGTACAACATGCCCGTCTTGATGCAATCGACGCCGATATCATCGAGCATCATGTGCATTTGCCGCGCCACCATGTCGGCTGACACCGGCTCAATCCTGGCGACAGTCATGGTATCCTGCGCGGTCAACACGGTAATGGCCGTTCCGCAATAGCCGCCGAGCGCGGTGACAGTCTTCACATCGGCTTGAATACCAGCGCCGCCGCCGGAATCCGACCCGGCGACGATAAGGACGCGGCCTTTCACTTGGCCGTCGCTTCGGCGCGTGGCTTTAAGCCAATTTCTAATGTCATTGCACCGCCTCGTGCATGGCGCTGACAATGTCGCCGACGACTTCGTTGACCAGGTTTTCATCGTCGCCTTCCGCCATCACGCGGACAACAGGTTCGGTCCCCGATTTACGGATCAACAAACGGCCGTCCTGCCCCAAGCGGGACTCTCCGTCGGCTATCGCGCGTTTCACCTGGGTGAAGTCGAGCGGATCCTGATGGCTATAGGTCACGTTGCGCAGCGTTTGAGGAATGGGCGTAAACAGCCGCGCCACCTCGCTCGCCGGTTGGCCCGAAGCCGCCAGCACGGCTAAGGTTTGCAGGGCGGCGATCAAACCATCGCCAGTGGTGCCGTAGTCGCTGAGGATAATATGTCCGGACTGCTCACCGCCCAGATTGAAGCCAAATTGGCGCATATGCTCGACCACATAGCGATCTCCAACTTTGGTGCGCTCCAGGGTCAAGCCAATTTTTTTGAGATAGCGCTCCAAGCCAAGGTTCGACATCACCGTGGCAACAATGCCGCCGCCGCGAAGGCGATCCGTGCGCGCCAAATTGTGCGCGACCAAAGCCATGATCTGATCGCCGTCCAGCAACGCGCCGGTTTCATCGCACATGATGACCCGATCGGCGTCGCCGTCGAGCGCCATGCCGAGATCGGCGCCATGCGCCACCACGGCAGCTTGCATAACGCCGCAATGGGTGGAGCCACAGCCTTTGTTGATATTCAAGCCATTCGGCTCGACACCGACCGAGACCACTTCCGCGCCTAATTCCCACAGCACGCTGGGCGCCACCTTGTAGGCCGCGCCGTTGGCGCAATCGACAACGATTTTCAGCCCGTCGAGACGGAGATTGCGTGGAAAGGTATTTTTGGCGAATTCGATATAGCGGCCCTCCGCGTCCTCGAGCCGTTTGGCCCGCCCGAGCTGCGCCGGGGCTGCGCGATGGGCTACATCGGCATTGCCGATGCGCGCTTCAATCGCCGCCTCGACCTCATCTGAAAGCTTGTAGCCGTCGGGGCCGAATATCTTGATGCCGTTGTCTTCGTACGAATTATGTGACGCCGAGATCATCACGCCGATATCCGCACGCAGCGAGCGCGTCAGCATGGCGACCGCCGGCGTCGGCAATGGGCCGACCAAGACCACGTCCATGCCGACGGATATGAAGCCGGCGGTTAACGCCGGCTCCAGCATATAGCCCGACAGGCGGGTATCTTTGGCGATGATGACGCGGTGGCGATGGTCGCCGCGCAGAAAATGCGCACCCGCAGCTTCGCCCACGCTGAGGGCGATCTCCGCCGTCATGGGCGGCTTGTTCGCCCTGCCACGGATGCCATCTGTGCCAAACAATTTGTTCGCCATCGTCCGTCACTTGCCTCGGCGATCACAGCCGCGCCGCGCGACTCCAGTTGTCATTAATACCATATTACGTTGATTCCATACCCGACATGTCGCCACGGATGGCCTGCCAGACCTTTATCGCCTGCACGGTTTCGCGCACATCATGGACTCTGACGATCTGCACGCCTTGCGAAATCGCATGTAGGGCGCCGGCAATCGAGCCCGGCACGCGCGCACCGGCGGCCTCGCCGGCGCTCAGACGGGAAATGAAATATTTGCGCGACAAGCCGATCAATAACGGACATCCGAGAGCGTGAAAGAGGCCGACATCCCGCAAGATTTGCAGATTGTGCGCCATCGTCTTGCCGAAGCCGATGCCGGGGTCGATGATCAACCGGCGACGCGCAATGCCGGCCGCTTCGCAGGCCTCAATGCGCCCTTCCAGGTAATCAAATATGTCGAGCGCCACATGATCATAGACCGGCGCTTCTTGCATGGTCTTGGGCGTGCCCTGCATGTGCATGAGAATGACCGGTGCGGCAAAGCGCGCTGCCACGTCCAAGCTGTCTGGGTCGGCGGTCAGGGCAGAAATGTCATTGATGATTTTGGCGCCCGCATCCAGTGCCGCGGCCATGACTGCGGCGCGGCGGGTATCGACCGAGACAATCAGGCCGTCGCCGGTTAGTGCTGCGATCACCGGCATCACGCGATCCAGCTCCTCTGCTTCGGACGGCGCGCGTGAGCCCGGGCGGGTTGAAACGCCGCCGACATCGATGATATCGGCACCGGCTTCGCGCATATCCATTGCCGCGGCGATGGCCGTACCACAATCGAAGTTCTCGCCGCCGTCGGAGAAGCTGTCGGGCGTGATATTGAGCACGCCCATGATGCGCGGCCGATCCATGCCGAGGCCGCAAACAGGGCCGCGCACGGCATCGGCGCGTGCCAACAGAGCAGAAATGCGCTCTTGCGGAGCACCGCCGACCCGACAAGCACCGTCTTCCAAATCGGCGCGACAAAGGCGCATTCGCGTTTCTTGCGCAGCGGTGGCGACGATGAGTTCGAATTGATCGACGGAGCTGGTGGCGCCGGGCAGCGCCGTCAACCGGCGCAAATAGATACGGGCCCCGTCGTGAATCCCTTGCCAGGCGAGGTCAGACGGGGAAGATGCGTTCATCCTAGCGCGGTCGACAGCGGCGCAGCAGCCGAAACCGCGGAGTTAGGCACCTGGCTGCGGTTTGGGTTCTAGACCGCCGGTGCCGGTTGCATCGCCTGAGCTTGGTACTGTGCCGTGTTTGCCGCGCCGTGGCGGCGGCTCATCATCATCATCCAGCCGTGATAAGGTCTCGCCGCGCAGAATCGCGTCGATCTCTTCGCCGTTCAGCGCTTCATATTCGAGCAATGCGTTTGCCAAACTATGAAGTTGATCCACATTGGAGTTCAATATTTCCTGCGCCTGTTTATAGCCTTCATCAACAATGCGGCGCACTTCGCGGTCGATCGCATTGGCGGTATCTTCGGACACATGCTTCGTCTGGGTTACTGAATGTCCGAGAAAGACTTCCTGCTCGTTTTCGTTGTAGGAGAGCGGGCCCATTTCGTCGGACATGCCAAACTGAGTTACCATGCTGCGCGCAATCGCGGTCGCCATTTTGATATCCGATGAGGCACCGCTGGTCACTTTTTCGTAGCCGAATACCATTTCCTCGGCGATGCGCCCGCCCATAGCGACGGCGATATCGGTTGTCAATTTCTCGCGGCTTAGCGATATGCGATCGCCTTCCGGCAGGCGCACGACCATGCCGAGCGCCCGGCCGCGTGGGATGATGGTGGCTTTGTGGATTGGATCAGACGCCGGCATATTTACTGCAACAATCGCGTGCCCGCCTTCGTGATAGGCAGTTAAGCGCTTCTCTTCGTCGGTCATCACCATCGAACGGCGCTCGGCGCCCATCATGACCTTGTCCTTAGCGTCCTCGAATTCGGCCATGGTCACGACGCGCTTGGCGCGCCGCGCCGCGAGGAGCGCCGCCTCATTGACCAAATTGGCCAAATCAGCGCCAGAGAAACCTGGTGTGCCACGCGCGATGGTGCGCGGGTTCACGTCCGGTGCCAACGGCACTTTACGCATGTGCACTTTGAGAATTTTCTCGCGGCCTAGCACGTCTGGATTGGGCACGACGACCTGACGGTCGAAACGTCCGGGGCGCAACAGAGCCGGATCCAAAACATCGGGACGGTTGGTCGCGGCGATCAGGATCACGCCTTCGTTCGCCTCGAAGCCGTCCATTTCGACCAGCAATTGGTTGAGGGTTTGTTCGCGCTCGTCATTGCCGCCGCCGAGGCCGGCGCCGCGGTGCCGACCGACCGCATCAATTTCATCTATGAAAATCAAGCAGGGCGCGTTCTTTTTGCCTTGCTCGAACATATCGCGCACGCGGCTGGCGCCGACGCCGACGAACATCTCGACGAAATCGGAGCCAGATATGGTGAAAAACGGGACATTCGCTTCGCCGGCTATCGCCCGCGCCAATAGGGTCTTGCCAGTTCCGGGAGGTCCGACAAGCAGCACGCCTTTGGGAATCTTACCGCCGAGCTTTTGAAATTTCTGCGGATCGCGCAAAAATTCGACAATTTCTTCGAGTTCCGTTTTGGCCTCATCGATTCCGGCGACATCGTCGAATGTCACCCGACCCTGGCGCTCAGTCAAAAGCCTGGCCTTCGATTTGCCGAAGCCCATTGCCTTGCCGCCGCCCGACTGCATCTGGCGCATGAAAAAGATCCAGACACCGACAAGAAGCAGCATCGGGAACCAAGACAATAAAATATTGAGGAACGGCACCCCGCCTTCGATCGGCGCAGCAGTAATTTGAACTTTGTGGGCGCGCAGCGTCGCCACCAGGGATGGATCGTTCGGGGTAAATGTATTGAACTCCCGGCCATCGACATAGTGACCAGTCAGCGTCTGGCCTTGAATGGTGACATCCGAAACCTGGCCGTTTTCGACATCATTCACGAACTCGGAAAATGCCAATTCATGGCTCGGGTTGCGTGTCGAGCCGCCCTGAAATAATTGGAACAGCGCGACCAACAACAGACCGATGATGATCCAAAGCGCTATGTTCTTGCCGAAGCTACCCAACCGAATGTCCTCATTCCTTCCATGACAACCACCCTATCGCAGCCTTGACGCGCCGACCATCTGCCAGCGGCCCGATAGATTCACCAGATAACCGTCGTAATCGCCATATTTTGCCGCTTAATATTCAATAATATACCGGATTAGTACAATATTTCTTAAACTTGTGGTGACTTCCCTCATGCGATCGGACCAAACACGTTCCCGACAGGGTTTTCCGCCGGATAGAATTCTGCCCGACATCCACGCTCGGCGGGCGATCTTGAATATTTTAGATGGGGTACCGCGAGCAGCCCGTCAAGGTCTCTAAACGCCGGCAGCGCAGGACGCGCTGGCGCCGGAATTTTTTGTAGTGCCCTTTCGCCATCGGCCATCACCCGACGCAGCTCTGCAATCCCCTCAGACCCCAGCCGTCCGAGCGTGCATTCTCCTCGGAATTCAGCGCGCCGCGGAAGGGCAGCCCGGAAGCGATTGTCCCACACCAGCTTGTCGCCCGGTTTCATGGCCACGGCTTCGCCCATTGCACCGGGCTCGCGGCAGATCAATAGCCTGCCGCGATAAGGCATGATGCGGCAGCCGCCAAGTGTTGCGGCGCGCTCTGGATAGGAGGCGCGTAGTTGCTCACACAGGCGCTCTAACCGCTCCAGGCGGGCACCAAATGGGCGCGCGCCGACACCCGCTACCAGGCGGCCAAAGAGGCGCACAGACACCGCGTCCGGCGCGCTTCGCCAGGCGTTCCAATCGAGCAGGATGAAGCCGGCCGGGTGAGGCGCCGCTGCGCGAGCCAGCAGTTCACCACAAGCAATGTCAAGCGCTGCCCGGTCTTGTCCGGCGCGCCGCGCCGTGTGGGCGAGGCGGGATGCCGTCATGCCCTCACCGCTCAACGCCTCCAGCGCCGCCGCCAGGCGGGTGCGGGCATAGGCTGAATTGCGGTTGGACGGATCATCGAGCCATGCTTGCGAGCTGTCGCGCAGCACTGCCTTCAAGCGGCACTCGGGCACGGAGAGGAGTGGCCTAATGAGACGCACGGCGGCGCCGTCCGCGGCTTCGATATCCTGCACCAACGGCATGGCCGCCAAGCCGGCGCCGCCACTTCCGGCCGAAAGTCTGAGCAAGACGGTCGCCGCTTGATCCTCCAATTGATGGCCGCTCAAGAGGTGAACGACATGATGGCGCACACACCAATTGGCCAAGCGCGCCAGCCGCGCCATCCGTGCCGCCGCCTGAACGCCGCTCTTGGGCTTCTCACCGCGCCACGGCAAGAGACAATGCGTGATACCGCGTGCCTTGAGCCAGCACGCCACTTGCTCGGCCTCCGCCGCCGATTCCGGACGCAGGCCATGCTCAACGGTAAGCGCCGTGACCCGGCCCCCACGCCGGCGCGCCCAGGCCGCGGCGAGCAAGCAAAGCGCAAGGCTGTCGGAACCGCCGGAAACCGCGATGGCAAGATGCGCGGCCGGCTCGAATGGACCTGCTGGCGCCATCAATCGGCTGAATTCAGCATGAGCCAAACGTTTGGCGGAAAGCGGCGCGCGTTCTGGTGGAACGATGTGAGGCGTCTTCATGGAATCAGCTTAACTGCCCGCTGTGCGGGCGCGAATCCGCTATGGGCAACTTGCCGCGCTGCGCCCGCGATCCGCCGCTTGGCGCACATTTGCCGGCATGTCGGGAAATTTACGGTCAAGCTCTGCAAATGCTTGGCAAGCTTCCTTCGTGCGCTCCAAATTCGCCAGCGCCATACCCAGTTTCACCATATTGTCGGGCGCTTTTCCGCCTTCGGGATAGAGCTGGAGATTGGTCGCATAGATGCGCGCTGCATCGCCAAACATCTTTCTGGCGTAGAAAGTTTCGCCGCGCCAAAAGGAAGCATTGTCGGCCAGTGGATGTTCGCCATGTACTTCGATGAAAGCGCCGAGCACGCGGTCGGCTTCGTCATATTGGGCTTTGCGCAGCAGGCCGAGGGCGTATTTATATCGTTCTTCCGGAGTGCCGTCTGGCAGGATCGAAGCATGCGCCGTCTGTTCGGGCTCGGGCGCGAACGGTTCGACCACGCCATCCTCCAGCGGAATCGTGCCAAGAATGCGCGGGCTGCCAGATGGCTGATATCCATCATCGGGGTCGACAAGAGAGCTCGCGCCGCCGGGCCGTGTCAGATCACTGTCGGTGCTATCCAACAAGCCAGGGGCCTGGCCGTTACCAGCCGTGGTTTGAGAAGCCCCCCGGGGTGCTGATTCAAGTGCGGTTAAACGGAAATCTACATCCGCTACCAGCTTCTCGAGACGTGAGTCCATGCGTTCGATCAGGTTTCGCAACTCATCGAATTGGCCTTCGATCTTTCGCATCTCGTTTTGATCGATCTGATCGAGCCGCGATTCGACAATCGCTAACCGCCGGTTGGAAAAGCCGTCACCAGCGCCTGGCGTCGTGCCCACCGATGCTGCGGCTCCGTTCGCCCCCGCTTCGCCCCCACTATTGGTGAAAACGAATTGCTGCAAGTCCTGAAATTGTTTGGACAGCGAAGCAAGGTTGCCTTTTAGAAGTTCTATCTGGCTGCGCAGAACCGCAGATTCGTTTTGCGCATGGGCGGCCGGCGAAAGCGCGAGAAATATCACCAGTCCGCCGCATAGCAGAACTGCTCTCAGCGCCTTCATCGGCCTGTTCCTGCCGCTATGCCGACAACTCCCGGTTAGTTAACCACCGTGACCGAGCGCCGGTTGAGGCTCCAAGATTCCTCGTTATGCCCGAGCGCGTAGGGGCGTTCCTTGCCGTAGCTGGTGGTGGTCACGCGCGCCGGGTCCATGCCGAACGCGATCAGATAATCGCGCGCCGCCGAGGCGCGGCGTTCGCCGAGTGCCAAGTTATATTCGCGCGTTCCACGCTCATCACAATGGCCTTCGACCATGATATTGTGCTCCGGGAAAAGACGCAGCCACTCGGCCTGGCGCTCCAAGGTGCGCCGCCCGTCAGGCGTCAAAACCGCACTGTCATATTCGAAAAACACACGGTCACCTACGTTCTGCATGAGGTCTTCCTGGCTCCCGGGGGTGGGCGCCGAGGAATCGACCGTCGCAACATTCACGTCACCACCGCCGCTGGAATCGCTGCTCTGCGCTGACGAGGTCGCGTCGCCGTCACCCGCCGTCGCGGCAGTATCATCCGACGTGCTTTCGCACGCTGCCACAATTAGCAATACGGCGGCCAAAGCCAGTATCCGTTTTGCTCCAAAAATTTTCTTCCACATCAGGTCGCTCCCTCAAATATGATTCAGATTGCCGATGGCTCAGACGAGGCGCATACCGCGCGGTACGAGTTTCGGCCTGTTTTGCCGAGCCTATAGAAAAACGCGTTCAGAAGGGTCTTATTTATGATTGCCGATATGTATTACCTATATATTTTCAAGAATCGGCCAAATAAGAATGAAGACTTATAACTCTGGATATTCATGGGATCAAGGGCGACCAAGCCGGGTCGGACGCCGCTGTGGTTGTGAACAATATTCTCTCATTGTGGCCAGTGATGTCGACTGTGACCAATTCCGAGCTGTCTGGATTGCGTTCACTCTGCCGAAAAAACATTAACACGCGCCCATTCGGCGCCCAAGTCGGGCCTTCCACGAGATAATCTTGCGATAATATACGCTCACCAGTGCCATCCGGTTTAATCACGCCGATGGAAAACCGGCCTTTATTGCTCTTGGTGAACGCAATCAAATCTCCGCGAGGTGACCAGACCGGGGTGCCGTAGCGGCCCTTGCCGAAAGAAATGCGCCGCGCCTTCGACCCTTCGCGCGCCATGACATAAATTTGCTGTTCGCCACTACGATCAGATTCGAAGGTAATCTGTTGACCGTCCGGCGAGTAGGAAGGCGCAGTATCGATCGCACCATTGTCGGTCAACCGCCGCACTTTGCGGCTGCGCAAATCCATTTCGAATAAATCCGAATTGCCGTCCGCCGCATAGGTCATGACGACGCTGTTGCCGTCTGGCGAGAAACGCGGTGCGAACGTCATACCGGGGAAATTACCCAGCACTTCCTGCTGCCCCGAATCGATCTTGCGCAAATATACCCGCGGAATGCCTTTGTCGTAGAAAAGATAGGTGATTTCCTGCGCGGTCGGTGAAAAGCGCGGCGTCAACACCAGCTGTTTGCCGTCCGACAGAAAACGCAAATTTTCGCCGTCCTGGTCCATAATTGCGAGGCGCTTAATGCGCGCGTCGAGCGGACCGGTTTCGGCGATGTAGACGATTCGGGTATCGAAATACCCAACTTCGCCGGTAAGCCGCTCATAGATCGCATCGGTTACTTTGTGGGCGATGCGCCGCCATTGGCTCGTGACGCTGCCGAGCCGCAATCCCACCAGATGCTGTTCGGCAAATATATCCCACAGGCGGAATTCGACCTCCAATTTGTCACCGGCGACGATCCGCACTTTGCCGGTCACCAGCGCCTGGGCGTTGATCTGACGCCAATCAGCAAATCGTGGCCCGCTCAACATGGCTTCGGGGCGCTGAATATAGGCGCGCTGGTCAATCGGGCGGAACAGGCCGGAGCGTTCGAGATTGCGCGCGACGACCTCGGCAATTCGGCGGCCAAATTTAGCCGCATCTTCAGATTCGCCGAATAGATCCGAAACGGCGACCGGCATCGGCTCTACCTGCCCGCGCGTGATATCGACGCGCAGCTCTGCCCGCGCCGGCATCAGAGGAATGGCAATGGCCAACAAAAATATCGCGACCAGCCAGACAATGGCGCACGACGGCACACCTCGACTGTAAATCGTGGCCTTGCCTGGTTCCCTGCGGGCCTGCCAACTCATGCGTTACGTCTCCGCTGCGTCATCGCTCTTGCCAACTCGCTATTGCTATCATCGCGTCTGTCATTATCGCGCCTGTCATAATCGCATCTTATACCGGCGGGCGAAATGTCATCGTGACATCGCGCCATTCATTATAGTCGTCGCTAAAATTCCGCAACGACCTGATCGGGCTCGCCTTCTGGACGGCCCGTCGGGCGCTTTCCGCCATCGCCCGGAAATTCAGATCCTCGGCATAATTCGCGTCGAGAATTTCGGCGCTTTGCACGGCGCCGTCACGGCCCAAGCGGATACGGATGGTAACCACAAGATTGCCGGCGTCACGCACGCCCGCCGGCACGCTCCAATTCGCTTCCACCCGGGTCTTGATCAACGCCGCAATCTGATTGGCCAGTGCCAATTTCATTGTACTTGTTCGCTGCGGCAGGTCGCGTGTTTCGGTCTTCGGCTTGGGCGGCGGCGTGTCCGCCACATTTGCCAATAGCGTGTTGAATTCAGGCTCTGGCTGCGGTTTCTTTTCAGGCTCTTCTTCGACCACGCTCTTCAGCAGCGAATCGAAGCTAGGCTGTGCCGGCGCTGGCTTGGCGCGAGGCTTGGGCACACTGATTTGAGGGGCGGGTGTGGCCTGGGGGGCATTCGGCGGTTCGGGTTCGGGCTTAGCCTCTGGCGGCGGCGGCGGGGGTTCCGGCGTGACCGCGGCCAACTCAGGCTCGGGCTCCAGCTCGGGCGGCGGTGGCAGCGGCTCCGGTGCTTTTACTTCGATCGGTTCAGGTTCTGGCTCGGGCGGCAGCGGCGGCGGCGGCGGCTCCGGTGCTTTTACCTCAATCGGTTCGGGTTCCCGCTCAGGCGGCGGTGGCGGTGGCTCCGGCGCCGCCTCTACGACCGGTTCCGGCTCGGGTTCTGGCTCGGGCTGAGGCGCGGCTTCGGCGACAGGTTCGGCGGGCTCGGGCTCGGACTCGCTCCGGTCGATGCCCACCAAATCCTCTTCCGACACCATGGAGACAACAATCGTTTCTTCCACGAATTCATCACCACCCTGGAATAAAGATGGCAGGCCAAGCACCGCCGCCGCGATTACGCCACCATGCAGGATCCCTGAAAATATCCAGCCGCGCCGGCCCATGGCGTCTATTTTTCCCCTTTGTCGAGCTTGGTGACGAGCGCCACTTTCTTGAACCCGGCTCGGTTTATCGTGCCCATCACTTCCATAACGCGGCCATAGGGAATGTCCGTATCGGCGCGCATGAATATCCGCGTATCGGTACGGCGCTCCGAGATCGCCATCAGCTTCGCGACCAGATCGCCCAGTTCGACCACGGTTTCCTGCAGGTATATGACATTGTCCTTGGTGATGCTGATGGCGAGCGGTTCATCATCGCCACTGATCGGCCCGGCCTCAGTTTCCGGCAAATCCACCTGCACGCCGACCGTCAAAAGGGGTGCTGTGATCATGAAGATCACCAGCAGCACCAACATCACGTCGACAAACGGCGTGACGTTGATCTGGCTCATCGGCGCCCGGTGGCGTCGGCGCCTGCGTCCTTCGCTCAAATGAAGATCGGCACCCATCAGGTGACGCGCTCTTCAAGCTGGCGCGACATCAAAGAGCGGAATTCGGTGCCGAAAGATTCTAAGCGACCGCTATAACGGTCAAGATCGCCGCTCAGCTTGTTATAGGCGACCACCGAAGGTATCGCCGCGACCAATCCGAGCGCGGTCGCGAATAGAGCTTCGGCAATACCGGGCGCAACCACGGCCAGCGACGTGTCCTTGCTGGCGGCGATCGATTGAAAGCTGTTCATGATGCCCCACACCGTGCCGAACAGGCCGACGAACGGCGCTGTCGAGCCAACGGTCGCCAAAAACCCGAGATATTTCTGCATTTGATCGAGTTCGCGGTCGAGCGTCACGTCCATGGCGTGGGTGATGCGCCGCTGCAGACCCTCGAGGCGGGTGGAATCGAGTTGCGGATTGGCACCTGATGAAAAGCGCTGCCATTCGCGCATCGCAGATTCGAACAGCCGCGACATCGGATGCGTCGCCTGCTGCTGTATATTTTCGTAGAGCTGTTGCAACGATCCGCCGGACCAGAACATGGCCTCAAAGGCCGCTGCCTGCCGGGTGACCCGGCGATAGCGTGTCACCTTCTCGAAGATGATCGCCCAGCTCCAGAATGAACACACAATAAGCAGCAGAATGACCGCCTTGACGATGATGTCGGCTTCAACGAACAGCTGCCACGGAGATAGGCTATGCGAGACGGCGCCTGCACCTAATTCCATCGCGGTAACGAGATTAGTATCCATAATTTAAGAACCTGTTTTTGCTGGTCGTGATCCCTGCTGCATAGCTTCCAGGGCGGATCGGAGATCTGGCGGGAAACGCGCCGGCGCGCCAGTTTCCTTGATGCAGGCGAGCCGCAAATTAGCGTGCACCAGCGTTTCGCCGTCCCTGAGAACGCTTTGCTCGGCCTCCAAACTCGCCCCTTTCAGGGCAACGATACGGGTATGAATTTCGAGCAAATCATCAAGCCGCGCAGGCCGGCGATAGTCGAGCGTGCAGCGCCGAACGACAAAAAGAACCCCATCCGCTTCGCGCATGCCGCTGTGATCGATGCCGGCGGCGCGCATCATTTCGGTGCGCGCACGCTCGATGAATTTTAGATAGTTGGCATAGTAGACGATCCCCGCCGCGTCGGTATCTTCGTAATAGACGCGCAAGGAAAAGATAAAAACATCGCCGGCCAAGCGTCCAGCGGCAGCACTTTGCAAAGCCGGCGGACGGGCGGCGGCTGCGGCGTTGCTACTCATCGCCGCCCTCCTCGATCAGCTCGAACTGCGGGCTTTCCGGCTTGGGCACTTCCATGCCCAAATGGCGAAAGCCATGAGCAGTCAACGCGCGGCCGCGCGAGGTGCGCTGCAAAAAGCCCTGCTGAATGAGGAACGGTTCGATGACCTCTTCGAGCGCATCGCGCTGTTCGGACAGTGCCGCGGCGAGGGTTTCGACACCGACCGGTCCGCCGGCGTAATTTTTCCCAATACAACTCAGATAGCGCCGGTCGAGAGAATCAAGGCCTCTCTCATCGACCTCGAGGCGGCGCAACGAGGCATCCGCTAACTTTGCGTCGACCTGAACTGTCCCGGCGACCGCAGCGAAATCTCGCACACGGCGCAACAGACGCACGGCAATCCGCGGCGTGCCGCGCGAGCGCTGGCCAATTTCCCGTGCTCCTTCTTGGGTCAGATTGAAATTCAATTTAATCGCATTGCGACGGACGATCTCCTCAAGATCATCGGTGCCGTAAAAATCCAGCCGCAGCGGAATGCCGAAGCGTTCGCGAAGCGGCGTCGTGACGAGCCCGGTGCGAGTTGTCGCGCCAACCAATGTGAACGGCGGCAAATCGATGCGTACCGACCGCGCCGCCGGCCCTTCACCGATGATCAGATCAAGCTGGCGATCTTCAAGCGCTGGATAGAGGATTTCTTCGACGGCCGGATTTAGGCGGTGAATTTCATCGATGAACAAGACATCGCGGGCATTAAGATTGGTCAAGATCGCGGCAAGATCACCGGCCCGCGCGATGACGGGGCCGGACGTCGCGCGAAAACCTACGCCAAGCTCGCGCGCCACAATCTGGGCCAATGTCGTCTTGCCGAGCCCGGGCGGGCCATAAAACAACACGTGATCAAGGGCCTCCCCGCGGCTCCGCGCGGCGGTCACGAAGATTTGCAAATTTTCGCAAATATTGGGCTGGCCGATGAATTCGTCGAGCGTCTGCGGCCGCAAACTGATCTCTGCGCCGTCTTCTTGGTGAGCTTCTGGCGACATGATGCGATCGTCGCGATCATCGCTCATGCGCTGAGTTCCTTGAGGCCGGCCTGGATCAGCGCTTCGATCGAGGCGCCCTCCCCGAGAATCCGCGCCGCGCCAGCGATCGCGCCAAACGCCTCGCTTTGGCGATAACCCAGATTGACCAGCGCCGAAACCGCGTCGCCGCTCGGCGATCCGCGTTCGCTAGCGGTGCCGGAACCCATCGCCACGGCCATGCCGGCCACGGGCGTCTTGTCTTTCAATTCGGTGATCAGGCGGTCCGCAAGTTTGGGCCCGACACCCGAGACCCTAGTCAGAGCGCTGCGGTCACGGGCCGCTATGGCCAGCGACAAATCGTCCGGCGACAGCAGTCCAAGAATGGCAAGCGCCATTTTCGCGCCGACACTCTGCACCTTGCGCAGCAGGCGGAACCATTCGCGCTCATGGGCATCGACGAAGCCATAGAGATTAAACTGGTCCTCGCGTACCACGGTTTCGATCTCCAGTGAGATCGCGGCGCCAGGACTCGGCAGAGTGGACAAAGTGCGCCCGGCGCAAAAAACCAAATATCCGACGCCACCGACGTCTATCACCGCCCAGCCATCGCCGGTTGAATCCAGCTTGCCGCTCAGTTTTGCAATCATGGCACGGCGCCTCAGACGGCCGCAGCCCGAATGGACGGCCACAGGCCGTCGGTCGCGGCGTGATGAGCATGACAAATGGCGACGGCCAGGGCATCGGTGGCATCCGCGTCCGCAGGATCGCAGCCGGGCAGTAAATGCCGCACCATAACACCGACCTGGGTTTTATCGGCATGCCCCGCACCGACCACGGATTTCTTGATTTTATTGGGCGAATATTCGGCGACGCGGAGGCCGAACAGGGCCGGCGCCAAGAGCACAACGCCGCGCGCTAAACCCAATTTGAGCGTGGAGCGGGGATTGCGGTTGACGAAGGTTTCTTCAACTGCAGCGTCGTCGGGCGCCCACTCGGCTAATATTCGTGCCAGGCCGTCATGAAGTTGACGCAGGCGCTCGGCGGTTTCCAGATCCGGATCCGTCGCCACCGTGCCATTGGCGAGATGACGCAAACGATTGTCCTGGGCCTCAATTACGCCCCAGCCCGTTGCACGCAGGCCCGGATCTAAGCCGATGAAACGCCGCACGCCGATCATGCCGAGAGCTTCTGCATCACGTCGTCGCTGACTTCGAAATTGGCCGAGACAGTCTGCACATCGTCGCAATCGTCCAAGGCCTCCATCAGCTTAAACAAGGATTCGGCTACATCCTCTTCAATTTGAATGGTGGTTTGCGGCTTCCAGGTCAGGCCGGCATCTTCGGGTATCCCAAAGCGTTCGCCCAAAGCGTCGCTGACGTCGCCGAAATCTTCGATTGCGCACGAAATCTCATGGCCGTCAGCATCGGATTCGCAGTTGCTTGCCCCGGCCTCGAGCGCGGCCTCGAACATCTCGTCAGCGCTCGCCGCATCGCTTGCGTAGTGGACCGAACCGATGCGCTCGAACATGTAACTCACGCTGCCCGATTCACCCAATGCGCCGCCATATTTATTGAAGATCGAGCGCACTTCGGCCGCGGTGCGGTTCCTGTTATCGGTCGCGGCATCGACTAACATGGCGATGCCACCCGGCCCGAAACCTTCATAGCAGAGCTCGTCGAAATTGACGTCGTCGCCGCCTCCTTGGGCCTTCTTAAGGACCCGGTCGATATTTTCCTTGGGCACGCTTTGCGACTTGGCGGCAATGATTGCCGTACGCAATCGCGCATTATGCTCAGGGTCGGGCGCGCCTTGCCGCGCGGCGACTATGATCTCGCGCACCAGTTTTTCGTTGCGCTTGGCACGCCTCGCGTCCTGGGCCCCCTTGCGATGTTGAATATTGGCCCATTTTGCATGTCCGGACATTCTTGCCTCGATACTCTATTTAGTGACTTGGATTCTCTAGCATACCAAATCCCGTGTAATTTCACAGCCTTAGCAATAATCACCCAATGTGGCCGAATTTAGGCGGCTGCGGCCTACTCACACGGGAACATGAGTGCCAGCGCGTGAACCGCACCCAAGGCCGCTGGCTGTTCCAGGGCGTCGGGATGCTGCTCATAATATAGCCAGACGCCGCGGCCGACTTTCTCCGGCGGCGCGTTCTCGGGGCAGAACAGCTGCACTTCTCCGCCTGACAGGCCGGCTTCATGCATATCGATGATACCGGCGAGATAGGAAAGGCAAACATGCGGCGCGGCGCCGGCGCATGCCTGGTGAAGCGCTTCGCCGGTAGTCGGGTCATAGGCGACAGCCGGTGCCGCGGGGATGAAAATCAAAAAAGCTGCCACAGCAGCTGCCGCGGAACATGCCAACAAACGCGTGACAATCATATGCCTCCATCCTATCCGTCAAAACGATCGGCGCGAAATCGCAAGCGGGTATAATCGGTCAACCAGCGGCCATCGGTGCAAAGACGATCGCGGCACAACTCTTCCGCACGCGCCATCAGTTGCGCTTCACCACCGCTCGGCGTTGCGGCGAGAAAATTCTGCCCGAACATGCGTATCCAATCGCTTAAACCGTTCGGGCAATTGTCGAGCGGTGTGGGGCGCGAAAAATAGTGCAAATGCGTGACGTCGAAGCCGCCCGCCTCCAGGAGGCTGACATAGGCCCCGGTGCGCGGAAAATACCATGGAAACTCGACCTTCGCGCGCGCCACCGACTGCTCCGCCAGGGCTTGATAGAGCGCTTCGGTAACGGTCATCACGTTGCGGTGCGCACCCATCTCGGCGACAAACCGGCCGCCCGGCCGTAACGCTCGCGCGACGCTGGCGATCACCGGTTCGGGCTGCTTCATCCAGTGCAGCGCTGCGTTGGAGAACACTGCGTCGACCGGTACATCGACCGCGAAATCTTCGCCCGCCGCACAGATGAATTGAACGTCCGGATGTTTCCGCCGCGCCGTCGCGATCATCTCGGCATCGGCGTCAATGCCGATGACTTCGCACCCCTGGGCCGCGATTTGGGCACTGAGCTGGCCTATTCCGCAGCCGAGATCGATGATGCGCTCGCCTGGGCTTGGCGCCAGCAGTTCGACCAGCCCGGCACCAAATTCTGAGATAAAGCCAAAAGACTGATCATATAGTTTTACGTCCCAGCTTTGACTGTTTGCCGCACTATGTTCCGTCACGCTGTTGGGTCTCCTTATGTTGAATCTGTTCGAACGGCCTTGCTTGGTGTTAAATATTATCAGACCGGCATGCTGCCACTATGGCATAAGATGCCGGATCACGGCCTTCTACCCGCTGGAGGATAAATGGCGGCGCGAACAAAGACCTTCGAAACGGCGGAAGCGACGGCTGACGCGGCCCTTATTGAGGGCCGTGCGCACCCCGAACTTGACGCTGGAGCGCGTCAACTTCTGGCCGAGTTTCGCCCCGTCGTCGAGCAGCGTATCGACGACGTCATTGCCGAATTTCTGAAATATGTTTCGTCCTGGCCGGAGATGCGCCTGCTGACCCAAAGCGCCGAGGGCATTGCGTGTCTCCGCCGGGAACAGGGCCAGCACCTGTTGAACCTGTTTTCCTGTCAGTTTGACGATGGCTATTTTGCCCGCGTCAGCCGCATGGGCCAAGCACATGAAAAGGCTGGCCTCGAGCCGCGCTGGTATCTTGGCGCCTATGGCCATGTGCTAAAAATGTTGGTTGAATTGGCGATCGAGCATTGCGGTGATGATGCGGCGCGCTTGTTGGCGACCGTGAGCGCGATAAACCGCGTCGTCGAAATCGATATGGCGAGCGCCGTGGCAACGATTGTGGAGACCCCGGCAGCGGCAGTTGCGGGTCCTGCGGCGGGGCCCGGCGGTGCGCTGCCGGGCGGCGTCGAGGGCATCACCAGAGCCGCCTTAAGGCCCACCGCCAGCGCCGCGCGCGCGGGCAAATAATTTCTCCGCCAGGCGCGTTCAACCCGGCATGGCCGGAGTCAAAACGCCGCCAATGCGCACCGGTGCGACGCGCTTGGCCAAGCCCGTGTCGTCGTCGGTTTCTACATAGATAGCCGCCAACGTGCCGTCATCGAGGACGGGTGTAAATCGTTTGCCCGGCATTTTACGCGTAAAGCGTTCGATGACTGGCGCGATCTCCATGCCGATGATCGAGTTATAGGCGCCGCACATACCAATATCCGTCATGAACCCGGTGCCGCCCGGCAGGATCATATGATCCGCGGTCGGCACGTGGGTATGTGTGCCGGCGGCGACTGAAACGCGACCATCGACCAAATAGGCCAGCGCCTGCTTTTCGCTGCTCGCCTCGCCGTGAATATCGACCAGAATGGCATCCACATTGGCGCCGAGGCGGTACGGCTCTAACTCCGCCTTGAGACTGGCGAATGGATCGTCGATAGCGTCCATGAATAGACGGCACATCACTTGAATGACCAGAACCTTTCGCCCGTCGGCCAATCGGAACAGGCCGCTTCCGCGTCCGGGCGTGCCCGGCGGATAATTGGCCGGGCGAATGAGCTTGGCGTCGTTTTCTATGTAAGAAGCGGTTTCCCGTTGGTCAAAGGCGTGATTACCAAGGGTGATGGCATCGGCACCCAATTGATAAAGGGTGCGACAAATCTCACCTGTGATGCCGAAGCCGCCGGCCGCGTTCTCTGCGTTTACGAGAACAAAGTCGAGCTTCAGTGATTCGCGCAGCTCCGGAAGATGCGCATTCAGCACATCGCGTCCCGAGCGCCCCATCACGTCGCCGCACATCAATATTCTCATTCACCGTCCTTTTGAGATTCACCGGCAAACAGCATGGCGCCGCGTTCGGTCACGATCCAATCCATCCGTTCGTCCCTGTCGCCATGCGGAACGTGTTCGACCAGTTGCTCGGAAAACGCCATGCCAACTGCCAAGACAGGCCCTCCAGCGGCTCTGAGATCGGCCAACGCGCCGTCGTAATAGCCGCCACCATAGCCGAGGCGAAAGCCATCTGAATCATACGCGAGCAAGGGCACCAGCAGGAGGGTCGGCGTTAGTTGGGCGGCATTTTCGGTCGGCTCGGGAATGCGGAACGGACCTTCGAGCATGACCGTGCCGGGCCGCCATTCACGGAACTCCAAGACGTGGCGCTTCTTGTCGACATAGGGCAGCGCACAGCGATAGCCGGCGCCAGACAGGCGGCGCATTACCGGCATGACATCGAATTCATCACGTATGGGCCAATAGCCCGAAATAATGGCGCCCGGAGGCACCGGCAAATTGGCCAAGCAGTGATCAGCGGCACGGACGCCGGCGCCTGGCCCACTCTGGCGGTGGGCGAGCCGCCGGCGAGCGCCGGCATACTCCCGGAGCGCATTCTTGGCTTCCCAAACGGCGTCTGATCTTTTCACGGCAAGAGAAACCACATGTCGGATTGAAGGTGGGCGGCGCCGCAGCAGCCGCCACGCTGCAAGTTTCCTCCAGGCCTGCAAGGCAGGTGGGCGCCGCATACCGAAACCACAGTCTCGGCAGAGACAGCTCCCTAGAGGAAGTTATTGGCCCCGGGAAACTACGGCGTGTCACGCTCCGCAGCAACCGCCCAAGCGGAACTTAGTCGCTCTCTAGGCCGGCGGCAATATTTTCGATGCGAACGGCCAGAGATTCGACAACCGGTGCGACTTTTGCTTCCAGGTTCTCGCGCGTTTCGCTGCGAATTGTGTCTTCTGTGCTTTTTGACGCGACTTGCAGCCGCTCCATCTCATCATAAGCTTCGGACAACTCATCGGCGACAAGAAGACCCGTCATCACCAACAAGCGGCCTTCGCCTACCTGCCCGACCGTCTCGGCGATTTCCGTTGCCCGCTTATCAATGTAGGCGGCAAGCCGGGTCACATGCTCTTCTTGGCCATCGTCGCAGACAATGGGATAGTTGCGTCCGTGGATGGTGACGGATAATTGAGCCATACGCCCCGACCCTATTCGTTGAGCAATGTTTTCAGATCGCCGATCGCGCCATCTAGCCGGCCGGCGACGGCCTCGCTGACCACTTGCATGGCGGCGTAATTTTCTTGCGCATCGCGCAAGGCTGAGCCCGATTTGCGATGTTCGGCGCGAAGAGATTCGAGATCGGCATGAAGACCATCGCGCTCCCGCTGAACGGTACGCAGCGACTCGGCGAGCCCGACAGCCGACCCTGCGCCGCTCTTCGCGGAGCCGTTTTCGAGCGCCTGCGTCAACTTCTCGACTGCCCTCCCGAGACGCGCTACAGATTCATCAAGATTCGGCATCATTTAGTATTATCAGCATGTTGTCATAAATTCCGAAACCGACTTCTCACCATCAAACACTTAGACCAGGCGGACTTGGCAGTCAACTGTATGGGGCGCATTACACAGGCTGTTGACGCTCCCGGCGAGCGTCGTCATGTTGCTTGATCACATGCGCATTGGCGTCTCGCCGCTGCGTGCGGGTTTTCACAGCAAGACAAATGAGCATGACGGAATCAGCCGCGAACTCCGAACCGAGCAACACCGCCCACCGCGACATGGCCAACGCCATCCGTGCGCTCTCCATGGATGCGGTCGAGGCGGCAAATTCTGGCCATCCCGGTATGCCGCTCGGCGCGGCCGACGTTGCCACCGTCCTCTACTCGCAGTTCCTTAAGCACGACCCTGCCCATCCGGATTGGCCGGACCGCGACCGCTTCGTCCTGTCGGCCGGGCATGGCTCGATGCTGCTCTATTCGCTGCTCTATCTATGCGGCTACCCGGATATTGATATCGATCAGATCCGCAATTTCCGTCAGCTCGGCAGCCGCACAGCGGGACACCCGGAATACGGCGCCGCCGCCGGCATCGAGACCACGACCGGGCCGCTTGGCCAGGGGCTTGCCACCGCGGTCGGCATGGCGATCGCGGAACGCATGTTGGCAGCGCGTTTTGGCGACGCGATTGTCGATCACCGCACCTATGTGCTGGCCGGCGACGGCGACCTAATGGAGGGAATCAGCCACGAGGCAATTTCCCTGGCCGGTCATTTACAACTCAACAAGCTGATCGTGCTTTATGACAGCAATAGCATTTCGATCGATGGCGCGACCGAACTGGCACTTTCCGACGACGCCATGCTGCGCTTTCAGGCCAGCGGTTGGGACGCCTTTGACGCCGACGGTCACGACCCCGCAGCGATTGCTCGGGCGCTCAAAGCGGCGCAGAAATCCGCGAAGCCGGCACTGATCGTCTGCCGCACGCGGATCGGCTTTGGCGCGCCCACTAAGGAAGGCTCTGAGGCGAGCCACGGCGCGCCGCTCGGCGCGGAGGAGATCGCCGGAACGCGAGAGCGCCTCGGTTGGCCCCATCCACCGTTTACCGTGCCGGCTGAAATTCTTGCGCTCTGGCGCGAAGCCGGAGTCCGGCGGGCCGAAGCGCATGCCGATTGGCAGCGCAGATTGGCCGCTAGCGATGCCGCACTGCGGGCCGAATTCGAGCGGGTGTCAAGCGGCAAATTGCCCGACGATTGGAGCGCCGGCTTAGTGGAATTCAAGCGCGCTCTGGCGGCAGATCAGCCCAAGATCGCGAGCCGCGTGGCGAGCCAGAAAACGCTAGAGGTACTATTTCAAACGCTGCCCGAATTGGTCGGCGGCTCGGCCGATCTTAGTGGCTCGAACGGCACCCGGGTCGCCGGAATGGCAGCGATTGCACCCGGCGATTTTAGCGGCAGCTATGTTCATTACGGCGTGCGCGAACACGCCATGGCGGCGGCGATGAACGGTATGGCGCTACATGGCGGCTGCATTCCCTACGCCGGCACATTTTTGATTTTCTCCGATTATTGCCGCCCGGCTATTCGCTTGTCGGCGCTTATGGGCCAGCGCGTTATTTATATCATGACGCATGATTCTATCGGCCTCGGTGAAGATGGCCCGACCCACCAGCCGGTCGAGCATCTCGCGGCCTTGCGTGCGATGCCCAATCTCAATGTGTTCCGCCCGGCAGATGCAATGGAAACCGCGGAATGTTGGCAAGCGGCAATCGAAAATCGCTCCGGCCCTTCGGTATTGGCGCTGAGCCGCCAGGGGTTACCCGCACAGCGCTTTACGCTTAGCGATGAAAACCTGTCGGCGCGTGGCGGCTATGTGCTGCACGAGGCGACCGGCGGAACACCCCGTGTCGTTCTGCTCGCAACCGGCTCGGAAATCGCAATCGCGGCGGACGCCCGTCAGGTTTTGGAGACCGAAGGCTACCCGACGCGAATCGTCTCGCTGCCGTGCTGGGAATTGTTCGACGCGCAGGACCAGGCATATCGCAACAGCGTGCTCGGCGGCGAAGTCGTGCGCATCGGCATTGAAGCCGCTGTTTCATTTGGTTGGGAGCGATATCTTGGCGCTGGCGGCATCATGATCGGCATGCGCGGATTCGGCGCGTCGGCGCCAGCAGACCAGCTATACGCAAAATTCGGAATTACCGCGAACGCCGTGGTCGAGGCCGCGCGCCAGGCGCTTTCACTTTAGCGCGGCAATGGTGAGAGCGGTTTCCACCGCGCCGGCCGCTCAAATGTCGGCGAAATATTTCTTTTCGATGCGCTCACAATAGGCGGTGAGATTCTTAAGCTCGTCTACTTCAGCCTGGATAGGCAGTACGAAGGGCGCATACAGCAAGTTGCTCAAAAATCCGTAGCCCACAGCGTCGAGAGAAGTCGGTGCCGCGCCCATAAGATAGGTTTTTTCACCCAAGAATTTCGATATTGCGCGCAAATCCTCTAGCGCCAGGGCGTTGATTTCGGCATCCGTATGACGGCCGATGCCCTGCCCGCGCAAATCGCGGCGCACCTGTCTTTGCACCACACCCGGCAATATCCAGCGCAGTGGCGGCGGCAGAGATGAGAAATAGCGGGCTTTTGAACGCCGCCAATTTTCCTCCCGTATCCAACGAATTTGGACGATGCAGAAATAGCAATGCTCTTCCAACAACCGGCGATAGGCGAGGGCCGTGGCTTGCTCGGCGGCGCTCAGGCCGGCGTCGAGCGGATCGCCGTAACGGCTTTTAAGATATTCGATAATGAGCGCCGAATCCGCGACCTCCGTTTCGCCGTCGCGGATGAAAGGCACCTTGCCTTTCGGCGATTTGCGCGGATCGGTTATGTCGCGTGTCTCGTAGGCGATCCCCGCCATACGCATATAGGCCTCGACTTTTACACAGAACGGGCTGGCAGACGGCAACTTCTCCAGAGGGGGAAAACGGTACAGCTTTATCATCGCGCTCGATACTCGCTTTGATCCATGGTGGGGTTTGCTGACTCCCAGGTGGCGGCACTCACGAAACTTAGCATAGACGCATATTGAGTCTATGTTGGGCGTCTTATTTACGACGGATTTGGCGATGGCTCCTAGATACATAGGCTTGAAGCGCGCGTACGAACCCGCCGCGGACGAAGACGGTGTGCGTATTCTCGTTGAGCGTTTGTGGCCGCGCGGACTATCCAAATCCGACGCCGCACTCGATCACTGGGTGAAGGATGTTGCGCCTAGTCCGGAACTTCGAACCTGGTTTGGTCATCGACCGGAGCGCTGGCAGCAATTTCGTGCGCGCTACGTCTTGGAACTGAGCAACAACCAATCGGCGGTGTGTTCGCTACGGAATATCTGCGCCGGGCAACGCGTAACCTTCGTCTTCGCTACCAAAGATATGCTACACAACGGCGCGGTCGTGCTCAGAGAATATCTTGAGACGGAGTCTGACTAATCGACGTTTCAATTTTATATTAGCATCGTTTATATTCAGCGTCTGTTGGGGATAAATTTGATTGAACGGGCATAATTAAATGCCCGTTATGCGTGATGAAAGCCGAGTGATGCGACGATCCAGACACATAATTCTTTCCATTTGGATGGTGTTGGCGTTGGCGGGGTGTGAATCGCTCAATGATCGCGCCGTCGATACCTATTGGAACCAATTTATAGAATTCACCAAACTGGAGTCCGCATTAAATTCAGCCCCGGCCGGCTCTTCCGAATTGACCCTGGCCGTCATTCGCGGCGGCGTGGCCAAAGACACCCAACCGGAGATGGTCGAAGATTGGAACCGGCGGGCAAAAGACGGCGATACCCGCGCAATGTTTAGCCTCGGGCTCGCCTATCAGATGGGATTGGGCGTCGCGCCGGACCCTGCCAAAGCCTACACCTGGTATGCCATGGCGGTTGACCGTGGAAACATGCTGGCTGGCCATAATATGGCCACCATGCTCGGCACCGGCCAGGGCAGGCCGCACGACCTTCTTCAAGCATATAAATGGTTTTCCCTATCGACTGAAAAATTACCCCCCAGCCGCGAGCACAATGTAGCAGTCACAAATCGCGAGAAATTGGCTAAGTTATTGTCGCCGGCCGATATCTCCGAGGGCCACCGCTTGGCCCGCGCTTGGGCGCCGAAGGAAGGCGCGGTGATCGTCTTCGAAGTCGAAAACGGCAACATCATTATGGATAATTAATGCTACGCCCGTAGACGGATGCGCCGTCCCACTCCGGGGCGGCAACAACCATCCTCCTTGATGTCACGCACCAGCGGTACTTGTTGATGTCACGTCCCAGCGCTACTCTGCGGTGTGGCTAAAACGGTCACGTGGCGGAGCACCAGCCATGCGAGGCAGGTCAGATAATGATCCAGACGGCGCATCTAGCGGGCGGCGATACGATACGGCAGCCGCGCCGGCGGACTAGATTTCATAGCCATCACGGCACGATCATATTATTTTGAGTTGATTGATCGCCTGACCCTGTAATGAATGGTTCCGTGCCTACAAACTCTCGTAATCGGCAGCAAAGCGAATACCTATGGCTATAGACGAAAGAGCGGCACGCGATCCGTTCATTCGGCAATTCTTTGAACGAATTCCTGCAGATTTGCGAGGTACCTTCACCTCACCTCAATTGGCGGCGCTAAAAATGGTGTTCGGCGAATCAACCGGCGCTGGACATATGGTCGATCTTCGCTTCGATACGCCGTCGCTAATCCGCAAAAATATGCGGCTCTATATGGTTATTCTGTCCGGATTGGATAGCCGTGGCGGCAAACGAACCGGAAAACGCGGCCTTTTCGGATTGGCGGCCCACATATTCAAACGCCTCGTCGTGGCTTTGGTGGTCTTATCAGTCTTGTTAGCTATACTGTTCTTACTAACCTGATCCTGTAATAAAATTCTTGAATAAATGGTGGGACGGATGAAAAAGACGGCGCTGATCGTCGAGGACAACGCTCTTAATTTAAAATTGATGCGAGATCTCCTCGAAGCGTCCGGCATCGAAACCCTGCAAACCAAGGATGGTTCGCGGGCGCTCGAAATGGTGCGTGAGCATCGGCCGGATATCATCCTTATGGATATTCAGCTGCCAGATGTATCCGGCCTCGACGTCACCCGACAACTCAAAGCGGATCCAGAACTTCGCGCCATACCGATTATCGCGGTTACGGCGCTGGCTTTGCGTGGCGATGAGGAGCGGGTCCTGGAGGCCGGCTGCGACGCCTATATTTCTAAGCCCATCTCCGTTGCAAATTTCTTGCAAGAGGTGCGTAGATTTCTCGGCGAAGATGATGAATCTTGATGCTCGCCGACGATCTAACAATCTGTTTCGCTTCATCTAAATCGTTGCAATTGCAACCTAAAATTCCTCCATATATAGTTTTGATGTGCTATTGTTAGTTAACTCTGGGCGGCTACCTCCGAATATTTTGAGAAGCCGGAAAACCCTGCGCGGACAATAGTCCCAGGAGAGACGCGTGAGTATTGAACAGGGAAAATACGTATTCGCAGCTGCGTCATCGGCTTTGACCGGCGCGACAGGCAGTGCCCCGATCCCCATTTCGGCTCAGGGCGCGGCTGAAATCATTGTCCCCGGCGGCGACATGCTGCTGCATGCCGATTTTGACCGAGCCGGCTCCGACCTCCTGATCACTGCGCCCGACGGCACACAATTCGTCATCGTCGAATATTTCAGCGCCGCGACCCAAGCAGATCTGATGACTGAAGGCGGCGCGCTTTTGCCGTTCGATCTGGTAGCGGCCTTGGCTGGACCGGCATCGCCCGGCCAATACGCGCAATCCGAAGACGGTATTGAAGAGGCGCCTATTGTTCGCGTCGGCGAATCGGTTGGTGAAGTCACGGCGACGCGCGTTGACGGCACCACGGTGACGTTGGGCAAGGATTCTTCAATATTCCAGGGCGATATTCTCGAGACCGGCGCCGGCGCTGCGGTCGCCGTGGTGTTCATCGATGAAACCGAATTTTCACTCGGCGAAGAAGGCCGCATGGTGCTGGACGAATTGATTTTTGACCCAACTTCGCTGGAGGGCTCATCGAGCTTTTCGGTGGTGCAGGGCGTATTTGTTTTCGTCAGCGGGGAGATCGCGGCCAACAATCCTGATGACATGATCGTCCGCACTCCGGTCGCCACGCTCGGCATTCGCGGAACCAAAGTCGGCGGCAGGGCGGCGGCGGAGGGTGAATTCAATACTGTGACCATGATGCCCGAGGGCGAAGGACAAGGTGAAGTAACCGGTTCTATCACCGTGAGCACCCAAACATCCTCGGTCACCCTCAATACCGCCTATCAAACCACGGCGGTCTCCTCCGTCTTCGATTCTCCCAGTCCGGCGATTACGTTATCGGCGGCTCAGGCCAGTGGCCTCTATAGTGCAATCAACAATTTTTTGTCTGGAACTGGCGGCGCCTTTGGAGCCGGGCTCACAGGCGGTGACAATACCGGAGGTGGCGCGGACAACAGCGGCGGTGCGACAGACGATGCGCAAGGCGCAGGTGGCGGTGCCGAAGGCGATGGCGGCAGTGAACCGAGCGAGGAAGAAGTTGCCGCCGCCGGGCTCGCCGCAGCGAACGACGCATTCGCTGCCATGGAAGCGGCGCTCAACGAGGGTGGCTCTTTAGAGGACGCTATCGATATAGGCATTGCCGCCGGTGCCGCGGCCCTGGATCAGTACAACGAAGCGATCCAGGACGGCGTATTTAACACCCTGCTTGATGGCGGCCCCGATGGCGAGTTCGACGACCCCGAACTTGTCGATGGCGCTGCTCAGGAGGACGGTTTCGACACCAATACGGATCAATTCTCTGACGAATATGCCGGATTTGAAGACGGTGTTGGGGATTTCGACGGCGAACTCGACGCGCAAGATGGAGAAATCGACCCTGATGTCTTTGACGAGGCCTTTGAGGGTGAATTCGAAGAGTTCGCGACTGAACAATTTGCCGGAGAAGTAGGAGAGGGCGAGTTTGGCGACTATGACGGGTTTGGCGGCGACGATTTCGGATTTGGCGATGACTATTTTAGCGATCCCTACAGCGACGACTTATATGGCGACACCTTTGTAGACAATACTTATGACACCTTCGGCGACGAGTATCTCTACGGCGGTGATTTGTATTTTGACGATACGTTCGTTGAAGATGATGTCATTTTTGAAGACGATTTCGTTTTTATTAACGAAGAAGAATTTTTCGGTACGCAAGGCGTCAGCGACGTCAGCGAATTCAGCGGCGACCCGGAGGTCTTGGCCACCGGGCTTATCGATAGTTTATCCGGCCTAACCGTAACTGCGGCACCCGGTCCCGGGCCGTTTGTCTCCAGCGCAAACTTTGTCGGAAATACCACCGCCGGCGCCTCCTCCGCCGGCTTTTTCGAGAGCTTGAATTTCGGCACCGCAGACGGTGTATCGTTCTCGCTCGGCAAGGGTATCGTGCTCACCAGCGGCGACGGCACGCCCAACAATTCAAATACCGCCATCGGGTTCAGCGGCGACGCCAGCTTTTTGGGCGACAACGACCTCGATACGGTGTTGTCCAATACCGGCCATATACAAACCACGACCGACACCACATCCCTCGAATTTTCGTTCACCGTGACGGGCAACGTGAACGCCATCATTTTCGATTTTATGTTCGGCACCGACGAATTCAACGAGCAGTCCGTCAACGATATCGCCGCGGTGTTTGTCGATGGAACCAATTTTGCGTTCTTCCCGGACGATTCGATATTGCATTTCGATGTCGGCTTTAACGAATTCAATTTCTTCGACAATACGGGCGGGGCACTCGGCATCGAATATGACGGTATTTCGGAACCGGGTGTCATTGTCGGGTTGCTGAATACCAGCCTGAGTACGCACACCATAAAGATCGCGGTGTCCGATACCAGCGATGTGTCAGTCGATACCGGGCTGTTCCTCTCCGCTTTCGGGCTCGGAGAAACATTCGCCAGCGCCACCGCCGGTAACGATATTTTGGCCGGCACCACCGGCAATGATTCGGTTGATGCCGGCGACGGAAACGACTCGGTGTTCGGTGCCGCCGGCCTGGACACCATCAATGGCGGCCTCGGCGATGACAGCCTCCACGGCGGCGCCGGGAATGACCTTGTGAACGGCGGCGACGACAATGACATATTGAAAGGCGGCTCTGGTGACGACAACCTGAACGGCGGCATCGGCGCCGACACGGTCGAAGGCGGCTTCGGCAACGACACCGTCCAGGGAGGCGATGGCGACGATTTGCTGTTCGGCGATGCCGGCAACGACACCCTTCTGGGCGGCAGCGGCAACGACAAACTGGACGGCGATGACGGCAACGATGCCTTGTTCGGCAGTAACGGCGATGACACGCTGTTCGGCGATCTCGGCAACGATATCCTGCAAGGCCAAGACGATGACGACATATTGGACGGCGGCGGCGGCGACGATACTTTGCTCGGCGGTGCCGGCAATGACACGCTAAGCGGTGGAGACGGCAATGACATCTTAACCGGCGGCACCGGAAACGATGTCATGTCGGGCGGCGGCGGTACCAACAATTTTACTTTTGCTTCGACGTCTGACGGCGAGGCGAATCCGGGCGATAACGCAGACACTATTGGCGCTGGGTTTCAGAATATAATTTCGGACTTTACCTCCGGCACAGACACAATTTCACTGACCGATAGCGCTTTCGGTCTCAGTTCATTGTCCGCCGGTTTCAATTTCTTTGCCATCACAGAGCAATTCGACGGCACAAATACCGCAGCCTCGGGCAGCACTGCCTATCTCGTCGTCGACGTGACGAAAACTCTCTATTTCGATGGCAACGGTGCCGCCGGTACGGGCTACACGGTGCTTGCGGAAAACACCGGAGATGCTCCGGCCATCACAGATATCCAGCTGGTTTAAGGCAGACACAGATTTGTGAGAAAGTCGGCGTCGCCGATTAGGTTTGCCACAAACCGATAAGGTTGGCCAAATAGCTCTATGCCGGCGCCAGATTTAAATGCACTCGACGAGGAAAAACCCGCCAGCCGCGAGTGGCTGAAAGCGGTGATGAAGCCGGCGCGCTCCGGCCTGCGGGAAGCGATTGTGGTTTCGCTATTCATCAACCTGTTGGCGCTGGCAGTGCCGATCTTCGTCTTGCAGGTCTATACCCGGGTCGTCTTTAGTAACGGTATTAGTACGCTCTATGGCCTATTGATCGGCGTTTTGACGGCGCTTCTGTTCGATTTCATCATTCGACAAGCGCGCAGCCGCATGCTGCAGCGCGTGGCGCTCAGAATCGACGTCTCGCTCGGACGCTCGCTCTACGACAAGATCTCCTCCCTGCCTCTGCGCACACTCGAAAGCCGCCCTTCCGGCTTTTGGCAAACCTTGTTCCGTGATGCCGAAGTGGTGCGCAATACGTTCTCGGGCTCCTCCGCAGTGCTGTTGACCGATCTGCCGTTTGCCGTGCTGTTCGTGGTGGTCATCTATATCATCGCGCCGCCGGTGGTGTGGGTGCTACTGATTGCGCTTCCGGTATTTATCATCGTCGCCATCATTTCCGGCCGAATGATGGAGACTGCGACCAAGGGGGAGCGCCAAGCAGGTATCGGCCGAGACGCGTTTCTAACGGAATTATTGCAAGGCCGGTCTACGGTTAAGGCCCTAGCGCTGGAGAATGCAATAAAGCCGGCGTGGGAAGACAAGCATGCCGATACCATTGAGCGTGCCCTAGTGCGCGGCGGGCGAACCGACACGTTCAGCAATATCGGCGCCAGCCTCACCATGCTGACCACCATCGCGCTGGTGACCGCCGGCGCACTCGCGATTATCGATCTGAGGCTCACCATTGGTGCGCTGATCGCCTCGACCATGCTCGGCAACCGAGTTATCGGCCCGTTCAATCAGCTGGTTGGCAATTGGCGAAACTACGCTAATTGCCGCCAGGCGCTGAAGCGCCTCGATGCAGTGTTCTCGCTCGCCGAAGATCGAACGGAGCGAAGCATTCGCCTGGATCGTCCCGAGGGCCGCCTAACTCTTGAGGCGGTCAGCTATGGCTATGAAGAAGGTCGCCCACCGGTAATCGACAATCTCTCGATGGAGGTCAAGCCGCCCGGCATACTTGGCGTGGTCGGGCGCAACGGCTGCGGTAAGACGACCCTCCTCAAAATGATGCAGGGCCTCTACCCCCCGACCAGCGGAAGGGTGCTGCTCGACGGCGGCGACACCAGCCAATTCTCACGCCACGATCTCGCCACGTGGATCGGCTATGTGCCGCAGGAATGTTTTCTCTTTGCCGGCACGATCCGCGAAAATATCGCTATTACCAATCCCGAAGCGAGTGACGAGGAAATCGTCAGGGCGGCGACGCTGGCCGGCGTGCATGAATATGTTATCGACTTGTCCGACGGCTATGCCACTGAGATTGGCGAGGCCGGCTCGCGGCTCTCCGGCGGGCAACGCCAGCGCATTGCCATCGCCCGGGCGCTGCTGCCGGATCCGCCAATCCTGCTACTCGATGAGGTGTCAGGTAATCTCGACATGCAGGCGGAAATCGCCCTGCGCGATACCCTGAGCGAATTGGCGCGCGACCACACGATCGTCGTCGTGACGCACACACCCGTCCTCTTGCGCGCCTGCAACGCTATCATGGTACTTGAGCGCGGCCGCATCGCCATGGGCGGGCCGACACAAGAAATTTTGCCGCGCTTGTTTGGCGGCACGCCGCGCCCGGCCGATGCGACGGTTGAAGCCCAACAAAATAACGTAGCCCAGGCTGCAACAGCGGAGAAATCTTCATGAACCGGCTGGATAGGCTCGAAAGCAAGGCCAGCGCCAAGGGCTGGAAGCGCAGCGCCTTCCTCATCACCATCGCGATCGCCATCCTTCTCGCTTGGGCCAATTTTGCCGAGTTGGAAGAAGTGGCCGTTGCCAGTGGCGAAGTCGTGCCACAGGGCCAAGTCAAGATTATCCAGCATCTCGAAGGCGGCATCATTAGCCAAATATTCGTCACCGAGGGCGCCACGGTAAATGCCGGCGATCTTCTGTTGCAGCTTGATCGCGGTATTACCGGATCGAACCGAGATGAAATTGAGATCGAACTCGATAGTCTAATTCTGACCCGGGTACGCCTTGTCGCGGAATCTCAGGGCACGGTACTGGTCTTTCCGGAGGCGCAAGCGGCGCGGCGCCCTGAAATGCTGCGGGCGGAGAGGCAAACCTATGAAGGACATAAACTTGAGCTTCAGAGCACCGTTGCTGTTTTGCACGAGCAGCAGCGCCAGCGCGAGCTCGATGTCCGCCAAATTCGCTCTCAGCTCAACTCGATTAAAAACAATTTGGCCCTCACGCTCGAGCGTTTCGCAATGTCAGAGGACCTTCTCGCCGAGGGTCTGACGCCAAAAATCGACCATGTTCAGATCAAACAGGAGATCGAGAAATTGCAAGGCGAGATGGAGGAGCTCAAATCCGCTATCCCGCGCGCGCAAGCGAGCCTTGCCGAAACCACGGAGCGCATTAATGAAGAACAATTGCGTGCCACGCGGAACGCGCTCGAAGAAATGAGCGCGATTGAGCGGCGTATCGCGGAGGTCCGGGAAAAACTCGGCCGCGCCACCGACCAGGTCGTGCGCACAGAAATATCGAGCCCAATTGATGGCGTGGTCCAGAGCATGCGCCACCACACCATCGGCGGCGTGGCGCAGCCTGGAGAGCCGTTGATGGAGATTGTACCGACCCAGGAACGCCTCGTCGTTGAAGCGAAGCTCAACCCAACCGACATCGGCTATGTCCGTGTCGGTCAAAGTTCGGTAGTCAAAGTCTCCACTTATGATTTTTCACGCTACGGCGGACTTGAAGGCCGGGTTGTTTCTATTTCGCCCGATTCGCATGTCGATAGCGCCACTGGCCAGAGTTATTTCCGAGTTATTGCCGAGACAGATAGGAATTACCTCGGTGTTGAACCCGGCGACCTGCCCATCGCACCCGGCATGGAGGCAACGTTAGATATCCACACCGGCTCGAAGAGCGTGATGCAATACCTGCTGAAACCCGTCATCAAAGTTCGGTCGGAAGCCTTCCGAGAGCGCTGAACCCGCATGTCTGCGCGGCTATCACCGGGCGTCACCATTTTCTGATCTCACCGCGGAACAACACAACACGGAACGACAAATGATCGATGAAATTCGACAAGCGCGTATCGACCTTGCCGCCGCCTACCGGCTTGCTCACATGCACGGCCTCAGCGAAGGGATCTGCAACCATTTGACCCTGACGGTTCCCGGGCAGCCCGACAAGTTTCTATTGATCGGCCACGGCACCCATTGGAGCGAAGTCACGGCCAGCAATTTGCTCCTGGTCAGCCTCGATGGGGAGGTGTTGGAGGGCGACGGCGTAGTGGAAGACACCGCCTTTCACATACATGTACCGATCCACCGCAAGCGGCCGGACCTGCGCTGTATTATGCACACCCATCAGCCGCAAATGCTCGCCCTTGCGATGATTGAGGACGGCGCAATCGAACCGATAAACCAAAATGCCATGCGCTATTACGGCCGTATCGCGTATGACAATAATTATACAGGGGTTGCCTTCGACACGGCGGAGGGCGAACGCCTCGCCGGCGTCCTGCAGGACAAATCAATTCTCTTGATGAGCAATCACGGCGTCCTGGTCGGAGCCACCTCCGTGGCGAGCGCCTATGACGACCTTTACTATTTGGAACGCACGGCCAAGGCGCAAATTCTCGCCATGAGCACCGGCAGCCCGCTCAAGCGGATTCCCCAAGAAATATGCGAAAACACTGCGCGGCAATTGCGGTCAGATAACATGCACCGCTTCGCCAACGATCACTTCAATGCGCTGAAACGTGTGCTCGACCGCGATCAACCGGATTACCGGGACTAGGTGCGCGGGGCGGCACTTAGTTCTCGGGCGCGTTGCTCACGCGCGGCGGAAAGCAATATTCGCCTTCACGCCGGAGCGCTTCACAAAGTGTCACCGCCGCGCTTTCGCTTACTAAGGCGGCAGCTTCGAGCCGCCACAATTCGACGTCTCCCTCGTCCAATTTCAACGCCGTATATTTAGGTCGCAGACCTCCGAAAAGCGTTGGATACCGGGCATTCAATTTTTGCCATGCCGCTTGGGCCGCCTCTTGGCGGTCGAATGTCGCTAAGAGTAAGGTGAAGCCCGATTCAGCCGGGGTCCCGTCCTCGGCAGCGCTACTTTCGCCCACTTCTTCTTCGAGGGCGGCCAACGGCACTTCGAACTGATTGTCCTCGATTAATATTTGCAGGCGCTCCGCGCGCTCTGGATTGGGCGCCGGCGCGGTGGCCGGTAATTCGGTTGCGCGATCGGGAGGCGGAGGCTCTGGCGCGGGTGCGCTGGCCAAAATTTCCACCGAACCCTCTACCGGCACATCTATCATTTTCAAACGTTGAAGAGCGCGGCCATATCGTTGCCTCGCTGAAAGACGCAACCAGGCGATGCCGAGTTCCCGGTTGGGTGCGACGCCGTCACCGCCCAAGTAAAGCGCCGCCAAATTATACTGCGCTTGGGCGTTTCCTTGATCGGCAGCGTTTCGGTAAAGCTCGGCCGCCCGTTCGGGGTCGCGCGCGACGCCGTTGCCCTGTTCGTAGAGAGACCCCAAGCTGAGTTGCGCCTCGGGCATGCCCTGCTCCGCCGCGCGGAGATACCACTCAGCAGCTTTCTCTGCATCCGGCGGCACACCACGTCCGCCCTCGAACATCATGCCGAGGCCGAACTGAGATTGCGCATCGCCGAGGGCTGAAAAGTCCATCCAGATTTCGCGGGCGCGCCGATAATCGCCGTCGAGAAAGGCGCTCAAGCCCTCATCGAAATCCGCCGAAACCGGTGCCGCCAAGCAAAGAATAAGCGCCCAGGCAATTATGAAAAGCCGATTTTTGCTGCGAGTTACGTGCTGCATTCAAACTGTATATCATTAATGCTGGCACGCCGCGACGCCTGCGGCCAGGACCGGTAGAATTGACCTCTGCCCTATAGCGCAATGCTGGAGAGAAGGAAAAACATCACATGGCGAAAGAAAGAAAAAAGGGCGCTGTGCTTAAACCATTGCCTGCGGAAGCTTTGTGCAGCCTTTGCGATCCAGCGCAATTCTCATTCACCACCACGGCGGAACTTGAGGACCAGGTTGAAATCGCTGGACAGGACCGCGCGGTTGGCGCTGTTCGGTTCGCCCTTGGCGTAAAGCAGGAAGGCTACAACGTATTTGTCCTGGGCCCGGCCGGCAGCGGAAAACATGCCGTCGTCCGAAAGCTACTGAAACAACAAGCCAAAGACGAAACCACGCCTTCCGACTGGTGCTACGTCTACAATTTTGAACGCAGCCACAAACCCTTGGTGCTGGAACTTCCGGCCGGAGACGGCGCGCGGCTGCGCGATGCCGTCCACAAATTGATCGAGGATTTGAAAACCGCCGTCCCGGCGATATTCGAAAGCGACGAATACCGCAACCAGCGCAAGATCATCGCTGACGACGTCAAGCAGCGGCAGGAAAACGCCTTCCTGCAAATTCAGCGCGAGGCCGGCGAAGTCAATATCGCCATCATGCAAACCGAGAATGGCATCGCGTTCGCGCCAACGCATGAAGGCGAAATTCTGCCGCCCGAAAAACTCAGCGCCATGAGCAAAGAAGAACAGGGGGAACTGCAAAAAAATATAGGCGAGCTGCAAAAACGATTCCGCGACACCATGATGATGGTACCCCAATGGGCGCGCGAAGCGCGGGAAAAATTTCTCGCGCTCGATCGCGGCGTCACCAGCGTCGCGGCCACATCCATGATCGAGGAGACTAAGGCGCAATTTGCGAACATGCCTCGCGTACTCGAATATCTGCAGGCCGTCGAAAAGAATGTGGTCGATAATGTAGGACTCTTTCGTGGGGCACAGGAAGGCGGCACCAACATGCCGGCCGGAGCGTCTGGGCCTATGCCTGGGCAAATGCCGACCAGCGAGCCCGCGGACCATGAAGCGCCATTTCGGCGCTACCGCGTCAATCTCATCGTCGACCGCTCCCTCATCAAAGGCGGCCCCGTGGTTTATGCCGACCATCCGACCTATCAGGAATTAGTCGGCAGCATCGAGCATGTCGCCGAAATGGGCATGCTGACGACCGACTTTACCCGCATCAAATCCGGCGCGCTTCACCGGGCGAATGGCGGCTATCTAATGCTCGATGCACGCAGCATTCTGATGGAACCGTTCGCCTGGGAGGGGCTCAAGCGGGCGCTTCGCTCACATGAAATCCGCATTGAACATCCAATCCAATCCGCCGGTGTTATCAGCACTCAATCACTCAGCCCCGAACCGGTACCGCTGCAAATTAAAGTGGTCCTCATTGGCGACAGACAGCTCTACTACATGCTCGATCAGGGCGATCCTGATTTTGCCGAATTGTTCAAGGTTACGGGCGATTTCGACGACAAGATCGAGCGTACCAAAGAGACCAACTTGATGTATGCCCGTCTGCTCGGCACCTTGGCGCGACGTGACGGAATGCGGCCGCTGGCCAGCGGAGCCGTCGCCCGATTGTGCGATCACAGCGCGCGTCTCGCGGCAGATTCAGAGCGGCTTTCGACGCAGATACGCCACCTGAGCGATTTGGTCCGAGAGGCCGATTATTTCTCTGGCGAACGCGGTCATGACGTTATCGAAAAAGATGATATCGACATGGCAGTTGAAGAAGCGCTGCGCAGGGTCAGCCGCATCCGCGAGGCCATGCAGGAACAAATTCTGCGCGGCACGGTGCTGATCGATACCGACGGCGCGAAGGTTGGCCAGATAAACGGCCTGGCTGTTCTGCAAACCGGGCGCTTCGCATTCGGCAAGCCATCACGCATTACCGTGCGGTTGCGCATGGGCGTCGGCAAAGTGATCGATATTGAGCGCGAGGTGGACCTGGGTGGGCCGCTGCACAGCAAAGGTGTGCTCATCCTGAGCAGCTATCTGGCTGCCCGATATGCCACCGACCGTCCGCTCTCCCTCGCCGCCAGCATTGTTTTCGAGCAATCCTATGGTGGCGTCGATGGCGACAGCGCGTCATCGACAGAACTATACGCCTTGCTGTCCGCGCTCGCCGATGTGCCGATCAAGCAGTCGCTGGCTGTTACCGGCGCGGTCAATCAAAATGGCGAGGTCCAGGCCATCGGTGGGGCAAACGAAAAAATCGAAGGGTTTTTTGATATCTGCAAAGCGCGCGGGCTAACCGGCGAGCATGGCGCCGTCATACCTCAATCCAACGTCAAGAATTTGATGCTGAGAAACGATGTCTTAGAAGCAGTGCGCGACGGACAATTTCATGTCTATGCGGTGTCCACAATCGATGAAGGCATCGAGATCTTGACCGGTGTGAAAGCCGGAGAACGCGACACGAAAGGGGCATTTCCGCCTGATTCCATCAACGGCCTAGTCGAGGCGCGGCTTATTCAATTGGCGGACCAGCGCCGCGCCTTCGCGCGCCCAGACTCAAAGGGCAGCAAAGCAAAACCATAGCTCGGACTAGTAGGCAACAGGCGTCGGGTCGAGGCTGCGCCAAAGATGCCAGGTTGCCACTGAGCGCCAGGGCTGCCAGCGCTCGGCGAGCTGTTCGATATCTGCGCGCGCCATCGCGTCACCGCCAGCGTAATGACGCTCACAGGCGCGAATCAGACCGATATCGTCAAGCGGCAGGACATTGGGCCGGAGCAAATGAAATATGAGAAACATTTCTGCCGTCCATCGGCCGATTCCGCGCAGAACGAGAAGTTCTGCGATGACGCCCTCATCGTCTATTTTGGGCCACATCGAAGGCGCCACGCCGCCGTCCAAGAACGCCACAGCGATATCGCGGATATAGGAAGCTTTGCGCCGCGTCAGCCCGGCGCCGTGTAGTTCAGCTTCGTCCCGGGCCGCGACCTTCTTCGGCGAAATGCCGCCGACCGTCTCTTCCAGCCGATTCCAAATACTGTCCGCCGCACGCACCGATATTTGCTGCCCCACGATCGAGCGCACAAGAGTGACAAAGGGATCGCCCTGTCCGATCAAACCGCCGCGCCCACAGCCCTTGATGATATCCGCCATCACTGGGTCCGCGGCGCTCAATTCCTTTTTCGCGCGCCGCCAATAGGAAGGGTGGCCGGTCGGCCCGCTGGCCCATTTTGGCATGTACTATTTCCACAAACATGTCTCGGGAGAGCGGGAGTCTAGGCGGCGACGGCAAGCTTGCCAATCGCCGATATGAAGATGCAAGAGGTTTTGGCCGAACGCAGGCTAGCCGCAACAGCGGCCTGACGATATCAAACCAGCAGGCAACGGTGGCGGCTCTTGATGCCAAGAGCCGCCGATGCCGCGCCCTAAATCTAGTTTATCTCAACCACGTTTGCGATGTGGCGCGTTGGCCCGTTTCGGACGTTTTGGCGGCTTATCGCGAAAGCCGCTGACCTGCGCTTGGGCGCTGGCCCCGAGCAAGCGCGCATCGCCGCCCGCGATCACGAAATCATATCCCCGCTCGTAGGTCCAACTGAGCGTATGTCCGGGGCGGATGACGGTGCCCATCAATTTGTTGGTCTTGCGCATTTTGCTTTCGGCGCGCTCGAACAAGGCGGTGACTTTGGGATTCTCAAGGTCAAGCATATGTCCGATACTGGCCGAGACATCGCTCGGGCCGAGAAACAACATGTCGACGCCGTCCACCGCTGCGATTTCTTCGATATTGTTGATCGCCTCTTCAGTTTCAATTTGGCACATCAGAAGCAATTGCTTCGGCCATGCATCGAGATATTCGCCAAGCCGCGCGCCCCAGCGCGAACAACGCCCAGCATGTGGCGCGACTCCGCGAATGCCGACTGTCGGATAGCGGCAGGCATCAACCGCCGCACGGGCCTCTTCAGCATTTTGGATATAGGGCACGAGCACGCCCATCACGCCGATATCGAGCGCCCGCTTGATATAGACGGTATCGTTCCACGGCACCCGCATCATCGGCGTCGGTCCAGCCTCGGCAACCGCCTGCATCAACGAAATGGCATTGAGGAAATCGCCCGGACCATGCTCATGATCCAGTACGACGGCGTCATAGCCGGCATTGGCGACGATTTCCGCGGCAATCGGGCTGCCCATCGAAAGCCAGGCGCCAATCGCGGGATCGCCCTTGAGAAGTTTTTTCTTGCAGGTGTTGATTATCGCCATCGAATATTATCTCCACAATTCGGTTTGAAGTTCGTGGCGCCGAGCCTAGCACGCGGTACCGACAGCCCAAAGCCCGCCACGTTGTTTTGGCGTTCGCACCAGAGTAGGTTCAGGAATCCGTTGATCTAGGCGTGTGACAAAGGTTCCCAGTGGCGTATCAGATATCGCGCAGACATCCGGGTCCGGTCGGAAAAGAAGACGGCGGCTCGACATTCGTCATTGAAGACAGCACATCCCAACTGGTGAGCGTCGCGGCACGCCTGTTCGCTCGCGCGTTGCAATCGCGCTTTGCTGAGCATGATGTGAGCGCCGGCCAATGGCCGTTGCTGCTTTATCTCTGGGAAAAGGACGGGCTCAGCCAAAAGCAACTTAGCCGGCGCGTCCAAATCGAAGAGCCCACCACCACGCGAACTCTCGACCGAATGGAACGCGATGGGCTGGTGCGCCGGGTGCGCGACGAAAACGACCGGCGGCGCATTAATGTCTTTCTCACCGAGCGCGGCAATCTGTTGCGCGACGAATTGGTGCCTTATGCGCTGGAGGTTAACGCGCTGGCGACCCATGGCCTTTCAGAGCAGGACAAGGCCAAGATCAATTCTCTTTTGACTTATATGATCGCGCGCCTGGACTGAACGGCTACACCACCGACACGCTATTCACGAATTTCCAGTCGGGGGCGCGCGCTCTCAGTCTGTTCGCCGAAAAATTACTAAAGCACCGGCAGCGCAAGGATTTGCCCGGGAAAGATCATGTTCGGGTCGAGTATCTGCGCCCGATTGGCGCCAAATATCTCAGTATAATAAACGCCACCGCCGTAGGCGCGCCGGGCAATGCGCCATAGGCTGTTGCCAGGTTGAACCACGACCAATGCATCACCCAACGAAAGTTCCTCTGGGCGGGCGCGGCTGATGGGCGTCTCGATGCGGGCGAGGACGGCCCCCGTCTCATCCACTTTGTCGATGCGCAGGCTATGCTGGCCGGGCACAACTTCTTTCTCCGGTGTAAGCTGCCAATCGCCTTCTTCGCTGGCCTGGGCGCTGCCAATATATTCTCCGTCCACGTAAACATTCACAATTGCATTGGGTTCGGTACGCCCGGCTAGAGTTACCTCGCCCTCGGAATCATAATCTAGGCTGCGAATGCTGACTTCCGATTCGTTGCCGATGCCCTCGCCGGCGACCTCGGGGCTTTGCAGAACGCGGCTGGGACCATCGCCGGTGCGCTCAACCAGAACTGCCAACACGCCGTCTTCGGTTTTCTCTTCACCCGGCGCCGTGCCCGCGGTTTCGGCTTCCCCCGCCCCGACCGCCGACTTATCTGGCAGAACCGGCACGGACAGCACGACAATCTGCTCGGACTGCATTCGATCGCCGTTCGGTAAATCCTGCACGAGAGAAAGCTCGCGGTCTCCGCCCTCAAGGTTGTTATCTGGCACCAGCACCCATTCACCCCGTTTGTCGGCACGCACCGTGCCGATCGGAATACCGTCATCCAGCACCGTTACCTCGGCACCCGGCTCCGCCCTGCCCGCTATGACTGCCCGGCCGCCCGGTGAAACCCGCACCACGTCGAAACTGGGTGGTGTCACCATCGCGCCTGCGGTGGGTGGTTCCTCCTGTACGCGAATCTGTTCTTCTAAATTCGTCTGCCGGATTTCTTCAACGTCCGATCCGGTCGCGCCTGAAGGCTGGTCGGTCATGGTCTCGGCGATTTCGGATTGAGTGTTTTCGGGCTCGGAAATTTGATTGCCAGCGGAAGCGGAATCGCTTTCTACGGATGCCACGCGCACGGGCGCTCCGTCTTCCTCATCGCCGCCCGAGAGGAATACGCCAAGCACAACACCAACGATGATCGCCACTAGAACGATCAGCACCAAGGCTCTTAAGTTGCGTTTCACGTGGCCTCGTATTTCGTCGCGCGAAAAACCGGACTATACCATCAGCGCCGGGCGCAACAAGGCATCATGGGTTTAAGCTACCACTCATCATATTGGGAACTGGCGCCGTGGCTCTTGGCGCGCTTCACCGCATGATGGATCGGCGGCACCGTCTGAAGATACGTCGCGATGGCGAGCAAGTCTTCTTTGCTCAGATGACGCAGACCGTCTTCGATGACATCGCGCATTTCGCCCTGCACATCGTCACCATCCGGCTTTAAGCCTGTCTGAAAAAAGAACACCAGATCGCCAATCGACCAGGCGCCGATGCCGGTTTCGGTATCCGGCGTGATATTTGGCACCGTGCCGCCGGGTCCGTAGCGCGATCCGGCCAGCGTTTTGCCGCGCTTGAGCCCGCCCGCCATATTGCGCGGCGTGTGGCATTCGGCACAATGCCCGAGCACATCAACCAGATATCGGCCGCGCTCTTCGGGCTTCGTAAAGGGGGCATCCGGTGTCTCTTCGGCCGGCGAAAAAAACAGCCAGCGCCACGGGTAAATTGAAAACCTCCAGGAGAACGGAAAGCGTAATTCCTGGGCGCGATTCTCCTGCCGCACCGGCGCGGCGGTGAAAAGATAAGCCTTAATATCCAACATGTCCTGGCGCTGCATGGCGCTAAAGGAGGCGTAGGGAAATGCTGGATAATAAGTCCGGCCCAGCGGCGATTCACCGTGGCGCATGGCATGGATGAAGTCGGCATCGCTCCAGCCGCCGATGCCAGTTTCGGAATCCGGTGTGATGTTACTGGAATAGAAAGTGCCGTAAGGCGAGAGAAGGGCGCGTCCGCCAGCCAGAAATTCGCCCTTGCCGTCCTTCTGCGTGTGACAGCTTATGCAGCCGGCAGCGCGCACGATGTATTCGCCGCGCACCGCGTCTGCCGCCTCGGACCTAGCGGTCCCGGGAGAGCCGGCGAGCAGCGCAACCAATATGAGCGCAAACGGGGCCCAAAGCGTCTTAATCTGCCCGATATTCATCATTCAGACAGGAGCCGAAGAGATAGCAGCAGGAGGAAGTCGCCTATTTCTTTTTACGAAACGGCTCGTGACAGCCTCCACAAGCCTTACCGACTTCGCCCGCGGCAGCGCCGACAGCTGCCATATCGCCAGTTCCGGCAGCGTTCGCCAATTTATCGGCGGCCGTTTTCAAGGCCATTGCGGCGGCCTCGAACTTGGGCCAATCCTGCCAGATCGAGGGCAGCGCAGCGGTATCGCCGTCACCGCTTCCCTGTGGGAATATGTCCACCATCATCGCCGCGCCGTCGGAAATGGCGCGTGCATTGGCGGCAATGTGCCCGCCATAGGAGGTTTCGCCTTTGAGGACGCTGAATATGTTGGTTATGTGCGACGCGTTCGCCACCATCACCTGCTTGCGGTATTTGATGACATTGGCTGGATCGTCGGCGGCGGCCACAGGCGGCGTCAACGACGTAATGCCGATAGCTCCGGCCACCAGGATCGCCAAAGTTAGTCCAGATAACCGAAACATATTCGCCCTCCCAAATTTCTTCATTACACGAACGCTAACCGCCGCCATGAGCAGGGTAAAGCGGCTTTGCCCACTGCCGTCATCATCTTATCGTGAACAGCGCCAGCAACAAACTTCTTATGCCGCTGACTGGTATCTCACGCTGCCACGTTGTATGACCGCCGCATGAAACGGATTGAAACGCTCTGCGTCTATTGCGGCTCCAGCAAGGGCAAGGACCCGCGTCACGCTGCCCTTGCGCGCGGGCTCGGCGGCGAAATCGCGGCGCGCGGCATATCTCTGGTCTATGGCGCCGGCGGCATCGGCCTGATGACTGAGGTTGCTGATGCCGTGCTAGCGGCCAACGGACATGTCGTCGGCGTCATTCCGCATCATTTGGCGCGCGAGGAATTGCAACATAGCGGGCTTAGCGAAACCATAGTTGTGGACAGCATGCATCAACGCAAAGAGATCATGTTCAAACGCGCCGACGCCTTTGTCGTTTTGCCCGGCGGACTTGGCACACTAGACGAATTTTTCGAGATCCTGACGTGGCGGCAGATCGGGCTGCACGACAAACCCGTGGTTATTCTCGAATCGGGCGGCTACTGGGCGCCGCTCCGGGCGCTTCTGGATGCGGTGGTGGCCGAGGGCTTCGCCCCGCCTTCGGCTCACGGTTTGTACCATGTCGCCGATAGCGTTGCGGAGCTGTTCAAATTCTTGGAGGCCGCGCCACCACCCGAAATCCCTGAGGCGCCGGAGCGATTTTAAGGTTCGCGTACGTCGGGGCCTTGACCGAAAAAGCGCCAATGCTATGGTGCCGCCGCCGCCTCTATGCGGTCAGCCGTTACTCTACACACCGCCCACCCTTCCGGAGAGCCTTTCATGGATAAGATCAAGGTCGCGAACCCCGTTGTGGAACTCGATGGCGACGAGATGACGCGCATTATCTGGCAGTGGATCAAGGACCGTTTGATCCTGCCGTATCTCGACATCGATCTGGCCTATTACGATCTTGGCATGGAATACCGCGACAAAACGGATGATCAGGTCACGATCGACGCGGCCGAGGCGATCAAAAAACATGGCGTCGGCGTCAAATGCGCCACCATCACGCCCGACGAAGAGCGGGTCGAGGAATTCGGCCTCAAAAAGATGTGGCGCTCACCGAATGGCACGATTCGCAACATTCTCGGCGGCACGGTATTCCGCGAGCCCATCGTGTGCAGCAATATTCCGCGCCTGGTGCCGGGCTGGACCAAACCCATCGTCATTGGCCGCCATGCGTTCGGCGATCAATACCGCGCCACCGATTTCGTTGTTCCAGGCCCGGGCAAATTGACCGTTCGATTCGAGCCAGAGGGCGACGGCGACGTGATCGAGCGCGAAGTTTTCAATTTCCCCAGCGGCGGTGTCGCCATGACAATGTACAATCTCGATGACTCGATCCGAGATTTTGCGCGCGCCTGCATGAAATTCGCGCTCGAACGTGGCTGGCCGCTCTACATGTCAACCAAGAACACCATCCTCAAGGCCTATGATGGACGCTTCAAGGACCTTTTCCAGGAAATATTCGAAGCTGAATATAAATCAAAGTTCGACGCCGCCGGTCTCACCTACGAGCACCGTCTGATCGACGATATGGTGGCGGCGGCGATGAAATGGGAAGGTGGCTATGTCTGGGCCTGTAAGAATTATGACGGCGATGTGCAGTCCGATACCGTGGCCCAGGGCTTCGGCTCGCTCGGGTTAATGACGTCTGTGCTGCTGACACCGGACGGCAATACGGTTGAAGCAGAAGCGGCGCACGGCACCGTGACGCGGCATTACCGCGCCTATCAGCGCGGCGAGGAAACCTCGACCAACCCGATCGCGTCTATTTTTGCCTGGACGCGCGGGCTCAGCCACCGCGCTAAGCTAGATGAAAACGATGCGTTGGCGCGGTTTGCGCAGACATTGGAGCAGGTTTGTGTTTCAACCGTCGAGGGCGGCGAAATGACCAAGGATCTGGCGCTCCTCGTGCCGGGTGACACCAAATGGTTAAATTCCAAGGATTTTCTTGAAGCGATCGCGCGTAACCTCGAAGCCGAGATGGCTTGAAGTTCAGGCCAAATTTTTCAAAGCTGCTTCTATAGATTCTAAGGCGGCATCGGCTTTGTCGCCATCGGGACCACCGGCCTGCGCCATGTCGGGTCGCCCACCGCCGCCAAAGCCGCCGAGAATGGCGGCACCCGCGCGCACCAGGTCGACGGCGCTCACGCGCGCCGTCAGATCATCGCTGACGCCGACCACCAGGGCGGTCTTGCCGTCGGTGACGGTAACGATGGCACACACACAGGAGCCGAGTTTCTTTTTCAGCGCATCCACCATGGGGCGCAATTCACGCGGTGGTGTCCCGTCAAGGCGTTGCGCAAGAAATGTGACGCCGCCAATAACACTGGTTTGAAGCGCCTTCTCGCTGCCGCCGAGCGCCGCCTGCTTGCGTAATTCGCGCAACTCGCGCTCGAGCTGGCGACGTTCTTCGAGAAATGCCGCGATGCGCGTAGCCAGATCTGCGGCAGTCGATTTAACCAGGCCGCTCGCTTCGACCAGATAATCCTCTTGAGCGCGCGCATGGCGACGGGCCGCTTCACCGGTGAGCGCCTCAATGCGGCGCACGCCAGCTGCCACCGCGGCCTCGGAAAGGATCGTGAACATGCCGATATCGCCAGCGCGCCGGACATGAGTGCCGCCGCACAGTTCAACCGAATAGGCCGATTCGCCATTCTCCCCCATGGAGACGACACGCACCTCCTCGCCGTACTTTTCCCCGAACAGCGCCAACGCGCCATTTTCCACCGCTTCTTCCGGTGTCATTAGGCGCGTGACCAACGATGAATTTTCACGAATGCACGCATTCACTTCGGCTTCTACCGCGTCGCGCTCCTCCGCGCTGATCGCCTTGGGGTGGCTGATATCGAAGCGCAGACGCTCAGGCGCGACAAGCGAGCCCTTCTGGCTGACGTGACCGCCAAGGTGGTGGCGCAAGGCGGCGTGCAGCAAATGCGTAGCAGAATGGTTGGCTCGCAAGGCGGCGCGGCGCGGCGCATCGATGATCAATGTTAGCGCATCGCCGATCTGGAGGACGCCGCTCTCCACGGTGCCCAAATGGACGATCAAGTCACCGGCGCGCTTCAGAGTATTGGTAACAATAAATCTGGCGCCTTCGGCGGAGGTGATCAGCCCATTGTCACCCATCTGACCGCCGGATTCACCATAGAACGGTGTCTGATTCAACACCAGTGCGGCTTCCGCGCCGGTCGCTACCTCACTCACCTGGGCGCCGTCTTGCACCAGGGCCAGAACAACACCCTCGGAGTTTTCCATTTCATAACCGAGAAATTCGCTCGCGCCGGTCCGTTCACGAATTTCGAACCACACCCGTTCCGTCGCCGCGTCGCCGGAGCCAGTCCAGGCCTTGCGCGCTTCGGCGCGCTGGCGATCCATGGCCCTGTCGAAACCGGCCGTGTCTACATCGCGCCCGTCGCGGCGCAATGCGTCCTGTGTCAGGTCGAGGGGAAAGCCAAACGTATCATAGAGTTGGAAGGCAACCTCACCCGGCCGGGTTTCGCCGTCGCCAAGCCGCGCAGTCGCCTCGCCCAATAGTTTCAGGCCGCGCGCCAGCGTCTGCTTGAAGCGGGTTTCTTCCAGTTTCAGGGTTTCGCCGATCAGCGGTTCGGCGCGGGCCAGCTCGGGAAAGGCCTGGCCCATTTCGCCGACCAATGTCGGCACCAGGCGCCACATCAACGGCTCGGTGCAGCCCATCTGATGGGCATAGCGCATGGCGCGGCGCATGATGCGGCGCAGCACATATCCGCGGCCCTCGTTTGACGGCGTCACACCATCGGCGATGAGAAACGCGCTGGCGCGCAAATGGTCCGCCACGACGCGGTGCGACACGACATGACCGCCCGCGGCCGGCATGCCGGAAACTTCAACGCTGGCAGCGATCAAATTGCGAAACAGATCGGTTTCATAATTGTCATGCGCGCCCTGAAGGATGGCAGCAATACGTTCCAGCCCCATGCCGGTATCGATGCTGGGCTTGGGCAGGTCGATACGCTCGGTCGCGGTGACCTGCTCATATTGCATGAACACCAAATTCCAGATTTCCACGAAACGATCGCCGTCTTGGTCGGCGCTGCCCGGTGGACCACCGGCGATATCGGGCCCGTGATCATAGAATATCTCGGAGCACGGGCCGCACGGGCCGGTATCGCCCATAGCCCAAAAATTGTCCGATGTGGGAATGCGAATGATTCGGCTGTCCGGCAGACCCGCGACCTTGCCCCATAGGTCAAACGCGTCCTCATCCTCGGCGAATACGGTGACCAGTAGGCGCTCGGCATCCAACCCGAACTCCTTAGTCACCAGATTCCACGCCAACTCGATCGCGCGTTCCTTGAAATAATCGCCAAACGAAAAATTGCCCAGCATCTCGAAGAAGGTGTGGTGGCGCGCGGTGTAGCCGACATTGTCAAGATCATTATGCTTGCCGCCGGCGCGCACGCATTTTTGCGACGTCGCGGCACGCTGATAGGCCCGCGTCTCGGCTCCGGTGAAGACATTCTTGAATTGCACCATGCCAGCATTGGTAAACATCAGCGTCGGATCGTTGTGCGGCACGAGCGGGCTGGACGCCACGACCTCATGATCGTGACTGCGGAAATAGTCCAGAAAATGGCTACGAATATCACTGACGCTTAGCATGACAAATCCGATTTAAGGCCGCTCAGCTCGACGCGCGGGTGTCTGCTGTTTAAAGCGCCAGGGATAGCCTGTCCAGCAAGGTGCGACAGAGGTCGTGCAAACGGAGAGAAGGCCGCACGGCGTTTTGTGCCGCGCGGCCTTCAAATCACTGTCTCACCGCGCGCGGTAACACCGCGCGCCAGAGCGTTTCGCCATCGGACGTTACTCGCCGACCGCTTCGGCAGTCTCAATCTCGATTGCCTTATCCGGCCCGCCGTCTCTGCCTTTCAAGGCCTCTATCTTGGTCTTGCCGCCGAGGCCGGCAATCTCGCGGATCGCCGCTTCAATGGAGTCCGCCATCTCCGGATTATCGGCCAGGAATTGCTTGGCATTCTCCCGCCCCTGGCCGATGCGCTGGCTGTCATAGGAATACCAAGAGCCCGATTTCTCCACCAGACCCGCCTTTAGGCCGTGATCGATCAATTCACCAGTACGTGAAATGCCGACGCCATACATGATGTCGAATTCAACCACCTTGAAAGGTGGCGCCATCTTGTTCTTGACCACCTTGACCCGGGTCTGGTTGCCGACCACTTCATCGCGATCCTTGATGGCGCCGATGCGGCGGATATCGAGACGGACGGAGGCGTAGAATTTAAGTGCGTTGCCGCCCGACGTAGTTTCAGGACTGCCGAACATGACACCGATCTTCATACGGATCTGGTTGATGAAGATGACCAGACAGCGCGAGCGCGAAATCGAGGACGTCAGTTTGCGCAGCGCCTGGCTCATCAGGCGTGCCTGAAGTCCGACATGGACATCGCCCATCTCACCTTCCAACTCGGCGCGCGGCACAAGTGCCGCGACGCTATCCACCACCACAATATCGACGGCGCCGGAGCGCACCAGCGTATCGGTGATTTCGAGCGCCTGTTCGCCGGCATCGGGCTGGGAAATCAGCAATTCATCGACATCCACACCAAGCTTGGAGGCATAGGCCGGATCGAGCGCATGTTCGGCATCGACGAAGGCGCAGATGCCGCCGAGCTTTTGTGCGCTGGCGATGGCATGAAGCGCCAAGGTTGTTTTGCCAGAACTTTCGGGGCCGTAAATCTCGACAACACGGCCGCGCGGCAAGCCGCCGATACCGAGCCCGATATCGAGCCCGATCGAACCGGTGGAAATAGCCTCGTGAACCGCCGTATCGTTTTGGCCAAGCTTCATCACCGAACCCTTGCCAAAATTACGTTCGATCTGGCTCAAGGCAGCCTCTAACGCTTTCTGCTTGTCCATTTCGTTCCTTTCAACGAGCCTCAATGCCGGGTCTGCCATCTGAACCTCCCTTATTTCATAGCTGGAGTGGGGATGCAACGGGGCCAATGTACATGATTTGTTCTCAATGGCAAGGGGTGTTGAATACTAGCCCGGATTATTCACGGCGTGTCGTGATAGGGTCGGTGAGCGTAG